>NZ_LBJZ01000181.1:0-125835 GCF_028128935.1 Bradyrhizobium sp. CCBAU 11361 | reverse complement strand
GGCGCCTGCTGCACGGGCTGCTGCTGCATCGGAGCCGGCGCGGGCTGCGCGGTGGTGGTGGCCGGAGCCGGCGTGGTGTCGTCCTCGTCGTCCTTGGAGCCAAGGCCCTTGAGGTTGATGTTGTTCAGCTTGATCGGCTTGTCCGACAGGCCCGGCGCGACGATGGTCACGCAGTTGAGCGAGGCGCAGTTGCGCGGCGTCTCGATGCGGATGTGCTGGCCCTCGATCTGGAACGAGATCGAATTGCCGGCATGAGCGGCTGCGGTCGACGCGAGGAAGAGTGCGGTGGCGGCGATGGTGAGCTTGTTCATGACAACCTCCGAGAAATGCGTGGTCCCGATATGGACTGAAGTCGCTGGTGGATGATGCTTGGTTCGACCCTACGCCCGGCCCGTCCGGCCTTCCGTGATGGAGGTCACAATGGCTCGCGCGCGCTTGGGTGAGCCAGCGCACATTTAGCCGCGGTTCGTCTGCGTAACGTCGTCGCGACAGAAGAGAGGGAGGCGCCGATGACGCGGCTTGCGACTTCGCTTGGCACATTGATCGCGCTGCTGGCGGTTGCGCCTTCAGCCCAGGCCGGTTCCTACGCATTCTCGATCGGCGGCCACCGGTTCCATGTCGAGGCGCCCAGGAATTGCCGATCCGCTTCCTGCGTTTCGATTTCCTCCAATCGCAGCTTTCGGCCGGCGGAGGACGTCGCCACGACGTCCGCTCCGCCTGTCTCACCGCCGGTGGTGCAGGCGCGGCAGCCGGTCTATCCGGCAACCCCGGCCCGGCCACAGGCGATTACGGTCGCGCCGTCACCGGCGCCGCCGCCCGTGCTCGCCGCGACGATGTCGCAGCCCGTTGTGCTGCCGCCGGCGCCAAGATCCGAGGCACCAAGGATCGAGGCCATGAGCCCCAATCCGCCACGGGTTGAGCTGCCGCGCGTCGATCCGCCGAAGCCGATCGCGCTCGATCCGCCGCGCATGGAGCCGCCGGTCGTCGCGCCGAAGCAAGAGATCAAGCCGACCACGACGATCGCACAGCGCAGTGACGACGAGTCGCCCGGCATGCCGCTCGGGCAGTGGGAAAGCGACGGCGCCAAGGGCACGGTCCGCATCGAACGCTGCGGCTCCGCGCTGTGCGGCTATGCGCTGACCGAGGCGTCGAGCAGGGGCGAGAGCGTGCTCGTCAACATGAAGCAGAAATCGCACGACGTCTGGACCGGCAGCATCTACAGCCGCTCCACCGGCAACACCTATTATGCGAGGATGACGCTGAAGAGCGCCGGCAGGCTCTACGTCGAGGCCTGCGCGCTCGGCCACTTCTGGTGCTCGGGCAACGATTGGACGCGCGTTGAGGAGCCGCAGGAGCAGGTGGTTACGACATCGCGGCAGTGGAGCGCGCGGTCGTAGCGATGCACTCGGCTTACCGTCCAGGGAAGGGTGAGCGGTCTTCGGTGTGGTTGATCGATGGCCGCTAGATCATGCCGAGCACGATGGCGCCGACGAAGGCCATGGCGAGGTACGCGGTGATAACGCTCAGTCTCCCGGCAAACGTCATGCCGTTGCTCCCTGGGATGTTCCGCTGAAGCATGGTCCCGCTCGCGCGCCCCTGCGCCCGGCCGTTATGGTTAACAGAAAGTGTCCTTGCGAAAAAGTCAGCCTTGCTGCCGCTCATCTCCAGAAGCCAGCGCACGGCCGCGCACGGATGGTTAAGGAAGGCTGAAATCGACACGTTGAAGAGTCTTTAAGTAAATTCACCGAACGTGCGTGCATGACGCGCGGAGTTCGTTTGTATCTCGTCGGCTCCATCGTCCTTGTTTCGCTAGCGGGTTGCGGACGCGGCTTCTTCCAGGCCGAACGTGAACCGTGGCGGGCCGAGGCGGAGGCCGCATGCCTGAAATCCGGCGCGGTCAAGGAAAGTGCGGACATCGTCCGCATCGACCCGATCTCCGGGCCCGGCAGCTGCGGTGCGGAGTTTCCGCTCAAGGTCGCCGCCATCGGCGAGCCCTCGAGCAGCTACGGCTTTGCCGACGAGGAACTGCGCCCGCCGGGCAATGTCGGCAACCAGCCGCGCTGGCCGGTGACACAGCCGCGATCGAATTATCCGCAGGCCCAGGCCTATCCGGCATCTTCTTATCCGCAACGGCCGAACTATCCCGAGAGCGCGGTGCGCCAGCCGTCCGGTTATGGCGCCTCGTCCGGACCGATGTCACTGAACGCGCCCGGCGTGGCGCCGCAGGAAGACGAGATCGACCTGCCGCCCGAGGGCACCGATGCCGCGGGTGCGGCGCGCTACATGAATGCGCCGAGCTATCCAGCGCGGCAGCCCGGTCCCTCACCTTATTCGCAGGCGCCCGCGCAGCAGCCGCTGCCGCGCCTTGGTCCCGCGCAGGGCAATCCGGTGACTGCCGTCGGTCCCGTTGCGATCAAGCCGACCGCGACGCTGGCCTGTCCGATCGTGTCCGAGCTCGACCGCTGGCTCGCCGACACCGTGCAGCCCTCGGCCATGCGCTGGTTCGGCGTGCGCATCGCCGAGATCAAGCAGATCTCCGCCTATTCCTGCCGTGGCATGAACGGCAACTCGCATGCCCACATCTCCGAGCACGCCTTCGGCAACGCGCTCGACATCTCCGCCTTCGTGCTCGCCGACGGCCGCCGTGTCACGGTGAAGGACGGCTGGCGCGGCATGCCGGAAGAGCAGGGCTTTCTGCGCGACGTGCAGTCGGGCGCGTGCGCGCATTTCACCACGGTGCTCGCGCCGGGCTCGAACGTCTATCACTACGATCACATCCATGTCGATCTGATGCGCCGCGCCAGCCGCCGCCTGATCTGCCAGCCCGCCGCCGTCTCCGGCGAAGAGGTCGCCGGGCGCGCGCAGCAGCGCAATCCTTACGCGGGCAGGCGCGATCCCTATGTCACCGGCTCGCTCGGAACGCGCAAGAGCACGCGGAAGCAGGAAGAGGACGATTACGCCGACGATTAGGCGGGCGCAGCTTCTCTTGCAGCCCGGATGAGCGTAGCGATATCCGGGAACAGAATTCCCGCATATCGCTGCGCTCATGCGGGCTATGATCGCGTCAACCTGAATGACCATCGACATCGTCCGCTATCTCACCCACCCGCAGGTTCAGATCGACCCTGACGTGCCTGTGCCGCAATGGGGCCTCAGCCTGGTTGGTCGAACGCGCACCGAGGCGGTGGCGCAGGCCGGCTGGCTCGCGCGCACCACGCAGCTCATCTCAAGCGGCGAGCGCAAGGCGGTCGAGACCGCCGAGATCATCGCCGGCCGGCTCGGCATCATGATCGACATCCGCGAGGCCATGCACGAGAACGACCGCTCGGCGACCGGCTTCCTGAAGCCGGCCGAATTCGAAGCGGTCGCCGATCAATTCTTTGCGCAGCCGCATCTCAGCGTTCGCGGCTGGGAGCGTGCCTTGGATGCGCAGGCGCGCATCGTGCGCGAGGCCGAGGCGGTGCTGGCCCGCAAACGTCCTGGCGATGTTCTCTTCGTCGGCCACGGCGCCGTCGGCACGCTGCTGTTCTGCCACATCGCCGGCCATCCGATCGATCGCGCCTACGATCAGCCCGCGGGTGGAGGCCACGTCTTCGCGTTCACGCGCGACGCGCGACATGTCCTGCATGGATGGCGCAAGATGGAAGAGATCGGATCGTAGCTCTGCGCAGCCAGAAAGTCATGTCGAGGTCGCTTTCGACGGCGCGGGGACCAGCCCCATGCACAGCTGCACCTCGCCCGGGACGTTGTAGGTCCGCATGATGTGACGGCTGTCGCGCAAGCCAGATGCCTCACGTTGCACCACGAACATCCAGAGCGCCTGGCCGGCTTCCATCACCAGCTTGCGCCTGGCCGGCTGCATCGAGGCCGGCGTCCCCGAGGCTTCGTAGGCGGCGTCGAACTCGCGCAAACGCCCAAGGTTCTGTTCGAGTGCACGGCCCATCCGTCCAAGCGCTGAGGCCTGTTCCTGGACGATCTCATAATGGAGGATATCGACAGGCGGGCGAAGATCACGGGACATGGCCGCAAATATAATGCTGCGAGACCGGCCTGCGCAACGCGTGGCGGCTTGCGATTACTTCGCCCGGTACGCCGCCAGGAACATCCGCGTCGCGCTGTCGACCACCTCGGTCATGCGCTCTTCCGACGGCGCGGGCGCGGCCTGGAAGACGAAGGGCAGGAAGAGTGAAGCCTTGCACAGTTCCATGAACTGCGAGGCGGCAAGATCGCAATCGTCGATCGTGAGATCGCCGGAGGCGGCATGGGTTTTGAGATAATCGGAGAGGCGGTTGATGGTCTTGTCCAGCACGCGCGCATAGTAACGCCGACCGACATCGGGCATGCGCTCGGCGATCGCCATCACGGTGCGGATCGCCGATCCGCCGCCGGGCCGGCAGAGCAGATGGATGTAGGCCCGGCCGAACTCCGTCAGCGTGGTCTCGGCGTCGCGGGCGGGATCGAAGTTGAACACGACCTGGCCGTACTGGAGCGCCTCCTGCTCGAGGATGGCTTCGAACAGCGCGCATTTGTCGGCGAAGTAAACGTAGAGCGTCCCCTTGGAGACCTGCGCTGCGCGCGCGATCTCGCCCATGCTGGCGCCGTCGAAGCCGAGATCCATGAACACCTTGCGGGCCCCGTCCAGGATCTGGCGGCGCTTCGAGCTGTCCTCCTCCTGGATGACGTGCAGATGTTCGCTGGCAGCTACAACCATTGGTTCAGGGTCTCGGAAGGTTTCGGGACGAGGTGCCGAACAATGAAACGCAAATGAAGGATTCGGGCCACTAGGATCCGACGCAGGATATTATGTATATTGACCGAACCGTTCGGTCAATGATATTTGGGATAAGCGAGGGGAACACGCCGCAGGCGGGCCGTCCTTCATCGCGCTTTTTTTTGGGGAGGCCTTTATGGCCGTATCGAGAGACCAGGGTGCGCGCGTCCTTCGCCAGGAAGCGGTGGAGACGAATTCGCCGACCGGTGACCCTGCGACCGAGACGTCCGCCGTTCTCGCCGAGCAGCTGCGCTCCCATGTGGTCGAGGAAACCAAGCGCCGCAGCGAGGCGCCGGAGAAGCCCGTGACCGACAAGCCGGCCGCGCCGGGGGCAGACGCGCCCGCCGCCAGCGGCACGCCGAAATCCGGCAAGCGCAAATTCGTCCTGATGGGTGTCGGTCTGGTGCTGGCGCTCGCGGCAGCCAGCTATGCCGGCTATTACACGCTGGTCGGGCGTTTCTACATCGCCACCGACGACGCCTATGTCCGCGCCAACAACACCATGCTCGGCGCGCGCGTTGCCGGCCACATTTCCTCGATCCTTGCCGGCGACAACACGACGGTGCGCGCCGGCGACGTCATCTTCCGCATCGACGACGGCGACTACAAGATCGCGGTCGATGCCGCCGCGACCAGGATCGCGACCCAGCAGACCACCATCGATCGCATCGGCCGCCAGATCGCGGCGCTCGACAGCCAGGTTGCCCAGGCCAAGGCACAGCTCGTCTCGGCCGAGGCGGGCCTCAAGCGCGCGGACCTCGACTACGAGCGCCAGCAGGCGCTGAGCAGCAAGGGCTTTGCCTCGCGCGCCACCTTCGAGAGCTCGGAAGCCGGACGCGACCAGGGCGCCGCCGCGGTCAAGGCCGCGCAGGCCGCCTATGACGTCGCCGTCAGCAACGTCGCCGTCACCAAGGCGCAGCAGGCCGAAGCCCAGGCCCAGCTTGCGGAGCTCAAGACCTCGCTCGCCAAGGCCGAGCGCGATCTCGCCTTCACCGCGGTGCGCGCGCCGGTTGGCGGCACGTTCTCGAACCGCCTGGTCAGCGCCGGCGACTTCGTCGCGGTCGGCCAGCGGCTCGGCAACGTCGTGCCGCTCGACGACGTCTATATCGACGCCAACTTCAAGGAAACGCAGCTCAAGCGCATCCGTCCCGGCCAGCCGGTGACGATCAAGGTCGATGCCTATGGCATGCGCAAGTTCTCCGGCGTCGTCGACAGCATCGCGGCGGGCGCGGGCTCGGTGTTCACGCTGCTGCCGCCCGACAACGCCACCGGCAACTTCACCAAGATCGTGCAGCGCGTGCCGGTCCGCATCCGCGTGCCGAAGTCGGTGGCGAAGCAGAACCTGCTCCGCGCCGGCATGTCGGTCTATGCGACCGTCGACACCAACAAGGGCGCGGCCGACGCCGACAGCGAGGTCGATCTCGACGATCCCACCATGATCCATCCGCAGTAGGCGCACCCGAGCGCTGCGAGGTCAGACCATGGCGAACGCCACGACTGCTTCACCTGCCATGATGGCGGCCCCCGCTTCGGAGCGCATCGCGCCGAAGCGGCTGTTCGCCTTCATCATCATGGTGTTCGGGATGTTCATGTCGATCCTGGACATCCAGATCGTCTCGGCGTCCCTCAGCGAAATCCAGGCCGGCCTGTCGGCAAGCTCCAGCGAAGTCTCCTGGGTCCAGACCGCCTATCTGATCGCCGAAGTCATCGCGATCCCGCTGTCGGGCTTCCTGTCGCGCGCGTTCGGCACGCGCCTGCTGTTCGCGATCTCGGCCGCGGGCTTCACCGCCTCGAGCCTGCTCTGCGGCTTCGCCACCACCATCGAGGAGATGATCCTCTGGCGCGCACTCCAGGGCTTTCTCGGCGCCGGCATGATCCCGACCGTGTTCGCCTCGGCCTACACCGTGTTCCCGCGCTCCAAATTCCACATCGTCGGACCCATCATCGGGCTGGTCGCGACGCTGGCGCCGACCATCGGGCCGACGGTCGGCGGCTACATCACCGATCTGATGTCGTGGAACTGGCTGTTCTTCATCAACGTCGTGCCCGGCGTCGCCATCACCATCGGCGTGCTGGCGCTGGTGGACTTCGACGAGCCGCATTTCGAATTGCTCGACCGCTTCGACTGGTGGGGCCTGCTCTTCATGGCCGGTTTCCTCGGCACGCTGGAATATGTGCTGGAGGAGGGCCCGCAATATGAATGGATGCAGGACACGTCGGTCGCGATCTGCGCCTGGATCTGCGCGATCTCGGCGATCGCCTTCTTCTGGCGCGTGTTCACGGCGGCCGAGCCGATCGTCAATCTGCGCACCTTCTCCAACCGCAATTTCGCCATCGGCTGCCTCCTGCAATTCTGCATCGGCATCGGCCTCTACGGCCTGACCTATATCTATCCGCGCTATCTCGCCGAAGTGCGCGGCTACAGCGCGCTGATGATCGGCGAGACCATGTTCGTCTCCGGCATCACCATGTTCCTGGTCGCGCCGCTGGTCGGCCGGCTGATGGTGAAGTTCGACATGCGCTACATGATCGCCTTCGGCCTCGTCGTGTTCGCGATCGGCTCCTACCAGATGACCTGGATCACCCGCGACTACGATTTCTACGAGCTGCTGGTGCCGCAGATCCTGCGCGGCGTCGGCATGATGTTCGCGATGGTGCCGACCAACAACATTGCGCTCGGCACGCTGGCGCCTGACAGGGTGAAGAACGCAAGCGGCCTGTTCAACCTGATGCGCAATCTCGGCGGCGCGGTCGGGCTCGCCGTCATCAACACCGTGCTCAACGACCGCACCGACCTGCACATCACGCGCCTCCAGGAGCGCGTGACCTGGGGCAATGCGACCGCGACCGAAACCCTGACCATGTTCATGCAGAAGTTTCAGGGGCTCGGCGATTCCACGCTGATGGCGATGAAGCAGCTCTCGCAGCTGGTGCACCGCCAGGCCGTGGTGATGAGCTTTGGCGACGCCTTCTTCATGCTGACGCTGTTCTATCTCGGCCTCAGCCTGCTGGTCACGCTGCTGAACAAGCCGGCCTCGCTGACCGGCGGCGGCGATGCGCATTGAGTGACTACATAGTTGGTGTCGTCGCCCGGCTTGACCGGGCGATCCAGTATTCCAGAGGCCGGCGTTGAAGACCTCGCTCTCACCAGGTCCGTCGCGGCGTACTGGATGCCCCGGTCAAGCCGGGGCATGACAGCGGAGTGCGCGGCCCCCGAACCAAATTGCAACACTCGTTCGTGATCTCGCGCGCGCCCCGTTGCAAACCGCAAACGACACATCTATAAAGCGCACCTCATTCAATCGAACCGGGAGGGATTTGCATGATTTCGTCGCATTCGCAGATCGTTCGCCCGCGTTCGATGTTCTGGTTCGGTATGTCGGCGGCCTGCTAGAGGCCTCTTCCACCAGATTCGATCGGGTCACGAGTCCCGATCGCCCACTTCCCCAAGTCAAAATCACCTGTGAGTGACGCCGTCTGCCCTTCGTGGCCGACTTGCGTCCGTTGATGGAGCCGGCCCGCGCCAAAAAGCGGCTGGATGATGTCATGACCTCTCTCTCGAAAAGGCCCGCGGCAATACGCGTGGTGTTGCCCTTCGTGTTCCGGCACTGGCTGAACCAGCCCGGTCGCGGCCTGATCGTGGCCGGTGGCCTGCTGGGCGCGACCGTCGCCGACCTGTTCATGCCGGTCTTCTCCGGACATCTGGTCGATGCGCTGACACGCGGCCCGTCCGATCCTGACGCGCGCCACGCGGCGCTGGTTGCGTTCGGCGCCATCGTCGCGCTCGGTGCGGCCTCCATGGTGCTGAGGTTGATCGGTCTCCAGGCGATCGTCCCGTTCACGCTCAAGATCATGTCGGATGTCGCCCAGGGCGCCTTCACGCGCGTGCAGCGCTTCTCGACCGACTGGCACGCCAACTCCTTTGCCGGCTCCACGGTACGCAAGATCACCCGCGGCATGTGGGCGCTCGACCTGCTCAACGACACCATCCTGATGGCGTTGGCGCCGTCTCTGCTGGTGTTGATCGGCTCCATGGTCCTGATCGGCCTGCACTGGGCCTCGCTCGGCGCGGTGATCGCGGTGGGAGCGCTTTTCTACGTCGCCATCACCGTGCTGTTCTCGACGCGCTACATCGCGCCGGCCGCGCGAATCTCCAACGCCTGGGACACCAAGGTCGGCGGCACGCTGGCGGATGCGCTGACCTGCAACGCCGTGGTGAAATCCTTCGGCGCGGAGCTGCGCGAGGATACGCGGCTCGCCCGCGTCATCAACCGCTGGCGCGTGCGCGTGCGGCGGACCTGGTTTCGCTACAACTACACGGCGATGGCGCAGCTCTCGCTGCTGCTGGCCTTGCGTGCCTCCGTGATCGGCGGCTCGGTGCTGCTGTGGATGTCCGGGCACGCCTCGCCCGGCGACGTCACCTATGTGCTGACCAGCTACTACGTCATCCACGCCTACTTGCGCGACGTCGGCATGCACATCAACAACCTCCAGCGCTCGGTCAACGACATGGACGAACTGGTGGCGATCCATGACGAGCCGATCGGGATTGTCGATGCGCCGGACGCGCGGCCGATCGCGATCGAGGGCGGCGAGATCGTGTTCGACGACGTCACGTTCCACTATGGCGGCCATCGCGAGCCGCTGTACGACGGCCTGTCGGTCACGATCCGCGCCGGCGAACGGGTCGGCCTGGTCGGCCGCTCCGGCTCCGGCAAGACCACCTTCGTCAAGCTGGTGCAGCGGCTCTACGACGTCAGCGATGGCCGCGTGCTGATCGACGGCCAGGACATCGCAACGGCCACGCAGCAATCGCTGCGCAGCCAGATCGCGATCGTGCAGCAGGACCCGATCCTGTTTCACCGCTCGCTCGCCGAGAACATCGCCTATGGCCGGCCCGGCGCCAGCCTGGAGGCGATCGAGCAGGCGGCGCGGCTGGCCAATGCGCACGACTTCATCCTGCGTCTGCCCAAGGGCTACGGCACGCTCGTCGGCGAGCGCGGCGTGAAACTGTCGGGCGGCGAGCGGCAGCGCGTGGCGCTGGCGCGCGCCTTCCTGGCGGACGCGCCGGTGCTGATCCTGGACGAGGCGACGTCGAGCCTCGATTCGGAATCGGAGGCGCTGATCCAGCAGGCGATGGAGCGGCTGATGAAGGGACGCACCTCGATCGTGATCGCACACCGGCTGTCGACGGTGCGCAGTCTCGATCGGATCCTGGTGTTCGACCGCGGCGAGATCGTCGAGCAGGGCACCCACGCCGTGCTCGCGGGCAAGCCAGGGGGCATCTATCGCGGCCTGTTCGAGCGCCAGGTGGTGGATCTCGGACGCCTGGCAGCAGCGGAATGATGCGCAGCCTGCGGACGGAGGAGAGCGTCCGCAAGCTGCGAAGGATTAGGGCAGGGATGGACTGAAATGAAAGACCTGACGCGCGGCTCCATCGTGGGCCACATCCTGAGCATGGCGCCACCGATCGTGGTTGGCATGATCACGATCATGATCTGCCAGCTCGTCGACCTCTACTTCGTCTCGAGCCTGGGCGAGGCCGCGATCGCGGGCGTCGCCGCGGCCGGCAACGCCGGCTTTCTCGTCAATGCCTTGATGCAGGTGCTCGGCGTCGGCACGGTTGCGTTGATGGCGCATGCTGTGGGCCGCAAGGACCGTGGCGATGCCAATCTGGTGTTCAACCAGTCGGTCGTCCTGTCGGTGCTGTTCGGGCTGCTGACACTGGTTGCGGGTTTCGCGCTGTCGCGTCCCTATATGCGCGCGGTCGCGGCCGACAAGGCAACGGTCGAAGCCGGCACCGTCTATCTGCTCTGGTTCATGCCGGCGCTGGCGCTGCAATTCGCGACGCAAGTGATGGCATCCGCATTGCGGGCGACCGGCATCGTGCGGCCGAGCATGCTGGTGCAGGCGCTCGCGGTGGGCATCAACATTGCGCTGGCGCCGGTCCTGATCTCGGGCTGGGGCACCGGGCATCCGCTCGGTGTCGCCGGGGCAGGCCTCGCAAGCTCGATCGCCGTCTTCGTCGGCGTGCTGATGCTGCTCGCGTATTTCCTGAAACTGGAGCGCTACGTCGCCTTTCATCCTGCGCAATGGCGGCCGCAGCTTCGGCAGTGGAAGAGAATCCTCAATGTTGGCCTGCCGGCCGGCGGCGAGTTCGCGATGGTCTTCATCATCATGGCCGTGGGCTATTATGTGCTGAGCGTTTTCGGACCGGCGGCGCAGGCCGGATTTGGTATCGGCACGCGTCTGCTCGGCCTGATCCAGATGCCTGCGCTCGCCATTGCGCTGGCTGCGGGGCCCATCGCCGGCCAGAACTTCGGCGCCGGCAATGGCGCGCGCGTGCGGGAGACCTTTGTCAAGGCGGCGCTTGTCGCGACCGCCGTGATGATTGTCTTTCTGATCCTCGCGCAACTCGCGCCAGGTCTGTTGCTTGCCGGCTTCTCGAGTGATCGGGAAACGATGGCGGTCGCGTCGCTCTTCCTGCGCATCGTCTCGTTCAACATGGTGGCGCAGGGGCTGATCTTCACCACCTCCAGCATGTTCCAGGGGCTCGGCAACACCAAGCCCGTGCTGGTGACCTCGGCAATGCGGGTCCTCACCTATTCCCTGCCGTCGATCTGGCTCTCGACGTGGCCGGGCTTTCGGATGGAGCACGTCTGGTATTTGTCGATCGCGACAACGACGCTTCAGGCGGCGTTGAGCGTGTGGTTGCTACACCGCGAATTCGGCAAGCGCCTGGCGCCGCTTCGACACGCCGGGGTTCCGGAGCAGGTGGAGGCTGAGCCTGAAGCGCCTCCTGCGCGCTTGCCGGCATAGCGACAGCCTGATGCTGCCGCGACAACGACGCATGTTCGTTGGCGCGCGCGTCAGTGCACACCAAGGCTGTTCCAGACGAGGCCGAGCCCCGACAGGAACAGCAGACCGAGCACGACATCGCCAAAGTGCTTGTCGCTCAGCGCGTGATAGACGCGTGCGCCGGCCCATGCGCCGATCAACGTGCCGGGAAACGCGACCAGCGCGAGCCAGACCACCTTGAACGCGACGAGGCCCGATGCCGTCTGCAACACCAGCGCGGTCGCGAGCACGGTGAAATTGAAGAGCTGGAAGATGCCGCGCCGCTCGTGCTTGTTCCAGCCGCGAATGTTGGCCCACAGGATCGGCAGCGGTCCGGACAGTCCCGCAAGTCCGCCAAGAATGCCGCCGGCAAAGCCGATCGCGCCGTCGGCGATGCGGCCGCCGAACTTGATCGCGAGCGGCCTCTTGTTCAGATAGAGCGCGCTCGAGAAGATCAGCAGCAGCACGCCGATGCTCAGCTTGAACACCTTTGGATCTGCCGAGGCGACCATCATGGTCCCCAGCGGCACGCCGATCAGCCCGCCGATCAGGAACGGCCAGACCAGCGAGAGATCAAAACTCTTCCACATCGACGGCAGCGTCGAGGTCTGCGCGATCACCGAGCAGATCAGCACCAGGGGCACCGCGAGCGAGGGCGGCAGCACGTAGAGCCAGATGCCGAGCGCCATCAGCGCCGTGCCGAACCCGGCCAGGCCCGAGACGAAGCCGCCGGCCAATGCGCCGAGCGGCAGCAGCGCGTAAGCGTAGGTTTCCAACGGATTGTCCTTGTCGCCACCGGCGATCCCGAATTGTCGATCGCCACCGCCCGCATAGCACGGCTGCGGCCGTGCAGGTCAATCCATCCTGCACGCAGGCGTGGTCTGCGGCGTCGGGCTTTTCCGGATCATGCTCTAGACGATCTGCCTGATGTCGGCGGGCTTGTGCAGCGCGCCGACGAGGATGCGCAGTGCTTCGGTCAATTCCGCCCTGTTGCGTGCCGCGCCCAGCGAGACACGGGCCGCATGCGGCGGCGTCCCGTCGACGGTGAAGGCATCGCCGGCCACGACCGCGAGACCATTCCGAAGCAGATGCGCCGCGACATCGGGGCGGCCCTCCGGCAGACGCAGCCACAGATGATGGGCGGCGGGCTTGGCCAGGAATTGAAAGCCTTTCAGTGCGCGCTGCGCGAGTTGCTGGCGGCCCACCGCCTCGTTGCGAATGGCGGTGATGATGCGATCGGCGATGCCGGTCTCGAGCCAATGCGTCGCCAGCGCAACCATCAGCGGCGCCGGCATCTGCACGGTGGCCTGCAAATAGGAACGCATTTCCTGCTGCGCGGCGTTGTCGGGAGCCGCGAGATAAGCGACCCGCAGTGCCGGTGCGATGCATTTTGACAGCGTGGTGGCCAGATAGGTCCGCTCCGGAATGAGGTTGGCGATCGGCGCTGCCGAGCGGTCGAGCAGTCCGTAGGCGTCGTCCTCGATCAGCGTCGTGTCGGCATCGCGGATGATCCTTGCGATGGCGCCGCGCCGCTCGGCGGAAAGTGTCGCCGTGGTCGGATTGTGCAGCGTCGGGATGAGGTAGACTGCCTTCGGTCCGTGCGGGCGGCAGGCCTTTGCGAGCGCATCGGGCAGGATGCCGCCGTCATCCATGGCGACGCTGACGAGCTTGATGCCGAGCCGTGCCGCGGCGGCCTTGATGCCGGGGAAGGTGAGCGCTTCCGTGAGCACGACGTCGCCGGGCCGCGCGAGATGGGCGAGCAGGTTGAACAGAATGGTTTGCGTGCCGGGAAAGATCACGAGCCTGTCGGCGTGCGCGTGCGGAACGCGCGCGCGCATCCACCGCGCCGCGACCTCGCGCTCATGCGCGCTGCCGCCGGGCGGTTGGTAGTTCAGGAACGCGGTCAACCCCGATTGCGCGCGGATGGCCTCCATCCCGGCGATGATGCGCTCGTCGAGCTGCGCCTCCAGCGGATGCGGCGGCACGTTCATCGAGAGATCGATCGCAACGGGATGCGGCAGATCGACCGCGCGGCGCGCGCTGGTCTCCGACACGAACGAGCCCTGGCCGACCCGGGCCTCCAGGATGCCGCGGCGCCGCGCCTCGGTGTAGGCGCGCGTCACCGTGGTGAGGTCGATGTCGAGCGCTTTTGCCAGCGCGCGCTGCGTCGGCAGCTGCTGGCCACGCACCAGCCGGCCGGCTGCGATGTCGGCCTCCATGGCATCGACGATGCGCTGGTAACGCGGCCCGCTCAGCTCCGAGATTGTAGGGGTCCAATCCATGCAATTTAGGCCCATATCCTTTGAATGTATGGATGCAAGATAGTATTGTATGGATCATCAGAACGGAAGAGGTGTCGTCATGGCGACCGGTTCAGTTTCCCTGGCAAAGGCGATGTGGCGCGGTTTTCGCGGCAAGTGCCCGAACTGCGGCGAAGGACATATGTTCGGACGCTTCCTGAAAGTGGCGGAGGCTTGCGACCATTGCGGCGAGGAGCTGTTCCATCAGCGCGCCGATGACTTTCCGGCCTATCTCGTCATGGTCGTGGTCGGCCATCTCGTGGTCCCGGCGATCCTCGCAGTCGAGACCGCCTATGCCCCGCCGGTCTGGCTGCAACTGGCCGTGTGGTTGCCGGTGACGCTGTTCGCTTCGCTTGCGTTGCTGCAACCGACCAAGGGCGCCATCGTCGGACTGCAATGGCAGCTCGGCATGCATGGCTTCGAGGCTGGCAAGTTGCGGCGCGAGGCCGGTGCGCTCGTCCTCGCAAAAGTGAATACGCGCGCGGCGTGAGCGGGTAGCGTTTACATCGCGCGCGCGGCCGCTACACTCCATCGTACAAACAAGAACGATGGAAACGCCAATGGCCGCACGCGCGAAGACCTTCCTGCTCTGTCACGGCGCGTGGTCCGGCGGATGGGCCTGGAAGAAGATGCATCCGCTGATGGCGCGGGCGGGCCACCGCCTGGTCGCGCCGACCTACACCGGGCTCGGCGAGCGCTCGCATCTGGCCAATCCCGCGATCGATCTCGAGACGCACATCCAGGACATCCTCAACGTCATCAAATTCGAGGACCTCAGCGACATCGTGCTGCTCGGCCACAGCTATGGCGGCATGGTCGCGACCGGCGTTGCCGACCGCGCGCGCGAATGCGTGACGCAGCTGATCTATCTCGACGCCTTCGTGCCGCGTGACGGCCAGTCGCTGTTCGATCTCAACGAGAGCGGGCGCGAGCCGATGCGCAAGGCGGCGGCCACCGCCGACGGCTACCGCATCCCGCCGAACCCGCCGCCATCGGATACGCCGCAGGCCGATCTCGACTGGCTCAACGCGCGCCGCATCAACATGCCGATCAAATGCTTCGAGACGAAGTTGAAGCTGGAACATGGTGAGCCGGCCATGCCGCGCAGCTACATCTATTGCAGACGCATTCCGCCGGGCGATGTGTTCGGGCAGTTTGCGAAGCGCACGAAGAACGAGGAGGGCTGGCGCTATTTCGAGCTCGACGCGAGTCATGCGCCGAACGTGACGGCGCCGGAGGCGCTGATGGGTGTGTTGAACGAGATCGTCGCCTGACCCACAGCCGTCATTCCGGGGCTCGCGAAGCGAGAACCCGGAATCCATTCCTCCACCAACTCTGCGGCTCGATGGATTCCGGGTTCGTGCTGCGCACGTCCCGGAATGACAGCAGCAAAAATGGTGAGGGGTCCGATGCGGTCAGCATCGAACCCCTCGTCACGTCTTAGTAAGACGCGTCTTCTTCAGGCGAACCGGAAAACCACTTCGCTCGAAAACGCTTTAGAATATCAGCCGGCCTGTAAGCCGGGTTCTGTAGGGCACCGTCCGCTTGCGCGAACGATACGTGACGGCCATTCCTCTGGGGCCATGTTTGCACATGGCCTCGAGCAACCTACCCGGACGGCGGGCCTGACATCGCCCCGCGGCGTTATCGCTTGCGCGATCGGCCCGCATTCGCCGTCCCTATTCGGTTTTGCTCCCGGTGGGGTTTACCATGCCGGCTCCGTTGCCGGACCCGCGGTGCGCTCTTACCGCACCTTTTCACCCTTACCCTGCGAAGCCCGAAGGCGAAGCAGGGCGGTTCGTTCTCTGTGGCACTTTCCCTGGGGTTGCCCCCGCCGGACGTTATCCGGCACCGTATGTCAAGGGAGCCCGGACTTTCCTCCCCGGCGGCCTTTCGACCGTTGCCGGAGCGGCCGTCCGGCCGACTGACGGCCTAGGCATGGGCATTTGTGACGGTTTCGTCAAGCCGAGATCGTCGCGCACGCGATCTGCAAATAATTTATCCTGAAGATGTCGTTGGGCGTGGGCCCGGTTCGACTGGATGCCGGCGATCCAGCCGAGCAACAGGAGTTAAGCGATGCAGTATCTGCTGCTGATCTACCGGAACGAAGCTCAACAGAGCAAGATGGACCCTGCGGATTACCAGAAGCTGTTGGCGGAGTATTCCGCCTACACCCAGTCCATCGTCCAGAGCGGCAACTTCAAGGCCGGCGACGGGCTTCAGCCGACCTCGACTGCGACAACTGTTCGCGTTCGCGACGGCAAGATGCTCGCGACCGACGGTCCCTTCGCCGAGACCCGCGAGCAACTCGGCGGCTATTATCTCGTCGAAGCGAGAGACCTCGACGCCGCGATCGCAATGGCGGCGCGGATTCCCGGAGCCAGGGACGGATCGATCGAAGTCAGGCCCGTCATGATCTACAAATGATCTCGTCCGCTGATATCGAATAATTATCCCGAGGATGTCGTTTGATGTTGGCCCCGTTCGACTGGATGTCGGCAATCAAGCCGAACAACAGGAGTAAGCCATGCAGTACCTGCTGCTGATCTACCGGAACGAACAGAAACTGATCAATATGGACGCGACCGAGCGTCAGAAAGTGTCGGCGGAGTACGGCGCCTACACCCAGTCCATCGTCCAGAGCGGCCATTTCAAGGCCGGCGACGGACTTCAGCCGACCACGACGGCGACCACCGTGCGCGTGCGCGAGGGTAAGACCCTGACGACCGACGGCCCGTTTGCGGAGACCCGCGAGCAGCTCGGCGGCTACTATCTGGTCGAGGCCAAGGATCTCGACACCGCCATTTCGCTGGCGGCGCGGATTCCCGAAGCCAGGGAAGGCTCGATCGAAGTCAGGCCGGTCATGATCTACAAGTGATCTTTTCTGCCGACATCGCTCGGATTTTTCGCGACGAGGCGGGGCGGGTGCTTGCCACGCTGATCCGCCTCGTCGGCGATTTCGATCTCGCCGAGGACGCACTCCAGGATGCCTTCGCGGTCGCGCTCGAACGCTGGTCGGCGGGCGAGGTGCCCGATAATCCGCGCGCCTGGCTCGTCAATGTCGGTCGCAACAAGGCGATCGACCGCATCCGGCGGCAGGCCGTGTTCCGCGGCAAGCAGCAGGCGCTCGTGCATGAGCTCGAGCTCAACGCGCAGGCGCCCGACGAGCCGCCGGCGACGCTTGATGACGATATGCTGCGGCTGATCTTCACGTGCTGCCATCCAGCCTTCGCCATCGAGGTCCAGGTCGCGCTGACGCTGCGCACCGTCTGCGGGCTCTCGACCGCGCAGGTCGCGCGCGCCTTTCTCGTCGGCGAGGAGGCGATGGCGCAGCGCCTCGTCCGCGCCAAGCAGAAGATCAGGCTCGCCGGCATTCCTTATGAAGTGCCCGAGCACGCCGCGCTGGCGCCGCGGCTCAACGGCGTGCTCGCCGTGATCTATCTCGTCTTCACCGAAGGCTATGTTGCGACCTCGGGCGCGGATTTGATGCGGCCCGATCTCGCGGTCGAAGCGATCAGGCTCGGCCGGTTGCTCGACCGGCTGATGCCCGACCGCGCCGGAATCAAGGGTCTGCTCGCGTTGATGTTGCTGCACGATGCGCGCCGCGCCGGGCGCGAGACTGCGGCCGGCGACATTGTGCTGTTGGAAGAGCAGGACCGCACGCTCTGGGATCGCGCACAGATCGACGAAGGGCTGCGCCTCGTGGACGACGCTCTGCACATACCCGGCCGGCCGCAACCCTATGCGGTGCAGGCCGCGATCGCCGCGCTGCATGCGCGCGCGCCGAGCTTTGAAGAGACCGACTGGCCGCAGATCGCCGGGCTCTACGAGGTGCTGCTGCGGATCAATCCTTCGCCGGTGATCGAGCTCAACCACGCCGCCGCAATCTCGATGGTCGACGGCCCGGCGCGCGCGCTCGATCTCGTCGACGCGATCACCGCGCGCGGCGGGCTTGGCGGCTACGAGCTGCTGCCCGCGGTGCGCGCGGATCTGTTGCGACGGCTCGGGCGTAAGGACGAGGCGGTGGAGGCGTATGTCGCGGCGACGGAGGCGACGCAGCTGGAGCCGCTGCGGCGGCTCTATGCGCGAAGGATGAGGGAGATGGAGTAGTAGCCGCACCCTCCGTCATTGCGAGGAGCACTTGCGACGAAGCAATCCAGACTGTTCCCGCGGAGACAGTCTGGATTGCTTCGCTGCGCTCGCAATGACGGAGTGTGTGACTTACGCCGTCATTTCGACGCGACCGCCGTCCCGTCCGGCAGGCTCGCCAGCAGCGCCTGCAAGGTCGACAGCGTCGAATGATCCGCAACCCCATCCAGCCGCGCCGGACGGAAATGGCGCTGGAAGGCGGTGACGACTTCCATGGTCGCGGCATCGTATTTGCCGGTCAGCGGCACGCCGTAACCGTATCGCGCCAGCGCCTGCTGCAGGCTCAGCACCTCGTCGCTGATGGTGCCGAGCATCAGGCTCTCGCCGCGCACGACGGGCGTGGGCGTGACCCAGTGGCCGACGCCGGAATTGGCCAGCGAATGCCACGGAAATTTTTCGCCCGGATCCTTCTTGCGCGCGGGCGCGACGTCGGAATGGCCGAGCACGCGGTGCGCCGCCACCTTGCGGCGGAGCATGATGCCGCGGCACAGCGCGATCACGGCGGCGATCTGGCGCAGCGGAAACTCCGGATAGCCCCAGTCGTGGCCGCGATTGACGATCTCGATGCCGATCGAGCAGGAGTTGACGTCGTCCTCGCCGGCCCAGGACGAGACGCCGGCGTGCCAGGCGCGCCTCGCCTCGGGCACGCATTGCACGATGCGGCCGTCCTCGAGCACGACGTAATGCGCCGACACTTCCGTCCCCGCAGTGCACAGCCGCGCCAGCGCGCCCTCGACATCGGGCATGCCGGTGTAGTGCAGCACGATCATGTCCGGCTGCCGTCCCTTGGCGCGCTCGCCATGGTTCGGCGAGGGGATGATGTCGGAGACGATCGAGGAATCCGGCTCGAACGTCCGCATGTTCGCCGCGGCCTTGGGAACCGGGAGAACGCGCTGGCGCTTCGAATCAGATCCAGATGGCGTGGACGAACCGGACGACATAAACAGCTCAAGTCGGAACAGGAGAGGGCCAAGCCCTTCTCTTTACTATTCCTTTACCCTCCGCCGTGCGCAATCGCGCGTCGCGGTTAACGGATGCATTTTGGCCGGGTGTGTGGATGAGGCATCACTGCCGCTTCACCTTTTCGACTTGTAACGGGCCGATCAACGCTTTCTTAACGCTAAGGGCCGTTACTGAGAGATGAAGTGCCGACCCGCGTCCGGAGGCGGCCAAAGCGTATTTTGGCTCGAAATCCCATGGCTGCCCGACAAATTCCACTGGGAACACTGGGTTGGCGGCCCGGGACGACCGGGCTCGGTAATCATGCTGGACAAGGGTTGGGTCGTGGAACCGCCGCGACGCGGAATCATTCGAGGCGTTATGGGCTGGCTCGCCCCGGATCTGGCTTGGTTGTTCGGCAGGCGTGGCGCATGAGTTCCGCTCCTCACATTCCCGTGCTCGGTCGCGAGGCCGTCGATCATCTCGCGCCGCGCGAGGGCGGGATCTATGTCGACGCCACCTTCGGCGCCGGCGGCTATAGCCGCGCCATCCTCGACGTGGCTGGAACCCGACTCATCGCCATTGACCGCGACCGCACGGCAATCGCTGGCGGCGCCGAACTGGTCGAGCGCTCTGCCGGTAGGCTGACACTGGTCGAGGACCGCTTCTCCAATCTCGCCGACGTCTGCGCGGCGCACGGCGTCGATGCCGTGGACGGCGTCGTGATGGACGTCGGGGTGTCCTCGATGCAGCTCGACCAGGCCGGACGCGGCTTCTCGTTTCGCCTCGACGGTCCGCTCGACATGCGAATGGGGCAGGCGGGACCGACGGTGGCCGATGTGGTCGCGCGCGCCTCGGAAGGCGATCTCGCCGACATCATCTATCTCTTCGGCGAGGAGCGGCAGTCGCGCCGCATCGCCCGCGCCATTGTCGCGGACCGGCAGGAGACGCCGTTCACGACCACGCGCGCGCTCGCCGACCTCGTCGGCAGGGTGGTTCGCTCCAAGCCCGGCGACATTCATCCGGCGACGCGGACGTTCCAGGCCCTGCGCATCTTCGTCAACGAGGAGCTCGAGGAACTCCAGACCGCGCTCGCTGCGGCCGAGCGCGTGCTCAAGCCCGGCGGTCGCCTCGTGGTCGTCTCGTTCCATTCGCTGGAAGACCGTATCGTCAAGAATTTCCTCGCCGAGCGGTCCAAGACCGGCGGCGGCTCGCGGCACCTGCCGGAAGTCGCGCAAACCGCGCCGAGCTTTCAGCTCCTGACGCGGCGGCCTGTCGTCGCCGGAGAGGACGAAGTTGCGCATAACCCGCGCGCGCGTTCGGCAAAACTGCGCGCCGCGGAGCGCACCTCGGCGCCGGCGCACAAGGACGACGAGTCCTCGTCCTGGCCAAGACTCTCCGACGTGATGAGGGGAGGCTAGCGCATGCGCTTCATTCACCTCCTCGTCATCGGCGCGCTGATCTTCGCGGCGGCCTATGTCTACCGGATCAAGATGGACTCCACCGCGCGCACGGAGAAGGTATTGCGGCTGCATCAGGAGATCCGCGAGCAGCGCGATGCGATCGCCTCGCTCCGCTCCGAATGGGCCAAGCTCGATGCGCCCCTGCGCCTGCAGGGCCTGTCCGAGCGGCACCTGCCGCTCAAGCCGGTCAACGGCACGCAATATGACTCGCTGAAGAACCTGCCCGAGCGTCCGCCGCGGATGTTCAGGCCCGGCGAGCCCGACCCGATCGGGGCCATGCTCAACACCATCGAAGCCGCGAGCGACCCCGACACCGTGACGGGCTCCGTGCCGCAGCCCGAGGACAAGCAATGAGCGCCGTGACTCCGGCCAAACCGACTGAACCCTGGCGGCAGCGGCTGATCCGCAGCCTGCTCTACGGGCGCAATGTCGACCGCGCCGCGAAGGCGCGCGCGCGCGTTGGACTTGCGATGCTCGCCTTCGCCTCGGTCTACGTCCTGATCGGCGGCCGGCTGGTGATGTTCGCGATCGGTGCCGACGCCCACAGTGCGCGCCGTGCGGCGTCGCAGGAGGTGGTTGCGACTGCGCGGCCCGACATCGTCGACCGCAACGGCGCCATCCTGGCGACCGACGTCAAGGCGGCGAGCCTGTTCGGCGAGCCGCGCCGCATCATCGACAAGGACGAGGCGATCGAGCTCCTGACCGCGACCGTGCCCGACCTCGACGAGGCCGAGGTGCGCGAGCGCCTGAAGACACGCAAGGGCTTCGTCTGGCTCAAGCGCGAGATCACGCCGAAGCAGCAGCAGGACATCCACAAGCTCGGCATTCCCGGCATCGGCTTCCTGCGCGAGAACAAGCGCGTCTACCCGACCGGCAACGAGGTCGCCCACCTCATCGGTCTCGTCAATATCGACAACCAGGGCATCGCCGGCATGGAGAAGTGGCTCGACAATCAAGGGCTCGCCGATCTCCACCGCGCGGGCTTTGCCACCGACCGCCTGCAAAAGCCGATCGAGCTCTCGGTCGATCTGCGCGTCGAGCACGCGCTGCGCGACGAACTGCTGAAGGCCAAGGAAAAGTACCACACCAAGGCCGCCTCCGGCATCGTCTCGAATGTCAAGACCGGCGAGATCGTGGCGATGGTCTCGCTTCCGGATTTCGACCCGAACAATCCGAAGGAAGCGCACGACCCCGATCGCATCAACCGCCTCACCACCGGCGTCTACGAGATGGGCTCGACCTTCAAGGCGTTCACGCTGGCGATGGCGCTCGATTCCGGAAAGATCAATCTGAACTCGTCGTGGGATGCGCGCGGAAACCTGCACTACGGCAAGTTCACCATCCACGACAGCCATCCGCTCGGACGCTTCATCAACACCAAGGAAGTGTTCACCTTCTCGTCCAACATCGGCGCCGCACGGATCGCGCTCGGCCAGGGCGTCGAGGCGCACAAGGCGTTCCTCGCCAAGATGGGCCAGCTGACGCGGCTGCGCACCGAGCTGCCGGAGAGCGCAGCTCCGCTGATCCCGCGCCGCTGGAGCGAGCTGAACACGGTCACCGCCGCGTTCGGCCAGGGCCTGTCGGTCGCGCCGCTGCAGGCGGTGATGGGCATCAACGCCCTGGTGAACGGCGGCTATTTGATTCCACCGACCTTCATGAAGCGCAGCGAAGCGGAAGCGGCGGCGATGGCCAAGCGCGTGATCAAGCAGGACACCAGCGACAAGATGCGGTTCCTGATGCGGCTCAACGCCGAAATCGGCACCGCCAAGACCGCGGACGTCAAGGGCTACTATGTCGGCGGCAAGACCGGCACGTCCGAGAAGGTCATCAACGGCCGCTATGCCAAGAAGCGCGTGCTCAACTCCTTCACCGCGATCATGCCCTGCGACGATCCGAAATATCAGATCCTGATCATGCTGGACGAGCCGCAGGCGATCCCTGAAACGAAGGGTTTCATCACCTCGGGCTGGAACGCGGTGCCGACCGGCGGCAAGGTGATCGAGCGGATCGCGCCGCTCCTGGGCGTCGAGCCGCGGTTCGACCTGCCGCCGTCCGAGCGCCTTATTCTTGCAGCATCCAGGACAACCCAGTAATCAACCGGGTAGGCCATCGCCGGTGCTGAGTCGGGAGTTTCCGGCGATTCGGCTTTCCGGCATGTCGACTGGACGACCATGAAACTGCGCGATCTCTCAGGCAATGACGCCGCAATCGAGCCCGCTGTCGCGGCGCTCGAAGTGACGGGGCTTGCGCTCGACAGCCGCGTGGTCAGGCCGGGTGATCTCTTCTTCGCGCTCGCAGGCAGCAAGACCGACGGCGCACGCTTCATCGATGCGGCGGTCGCCGCAGGTGCGGTGGCGATCGTCGGCGATCATGCGCCGGCCGCTTGCAAGGTGCCGTTCGTCCCGGTGGCCAATCCGCGCCGCGCGCTGGCGCTGGCCGCCGCCAGATTTTTCCCGTCGCAGCCCGCGACCATCGCCGCGGTGACCGGCACCAGCGGCAAGACCTCGGTCGCGGCGTTCACGCGCCAGATCTGGGAGCGGCTGGGCCACGCCTCCGCCAGCATCGGCACCATCGGTCTGGTCTCGCCCAGGCGCACCGTCTACGGCTCGCTGACGACGCCGGACCCGATCGCGCTGCACCGGCAATTGGACGAGATCGCGCGCGAGGGCGTCACGCATCTCGCCTTCGAAGCGTCCTCGCACGGGCTCGATCAATATCGCCTCGACGGCGTGCGCGTCTCCGCCGGCGGCTTCACCAATCTCTCGCGCGATCACATGGATTACCACCCGACCGTCGCGCATTATCTTGCGGCGAAACTCCGGCTGTTCCGCGATCTGGTCCCGCCTGGTGGCGCGGCCGTGATTTCGGCCGATCATGATTGCTCGGCCGAAGCAATCGATGCGGCGAAGGCGCGCGGCCTGCGCGTGATGGCGGTCGGCCGTCACGGCGACGGGTTGGGCGAGGGCATTCGCCTCACCGAGGCCGAGGTCGAGGGCTTTTCGCAAAAGCTCACGGTCGAGCATCGCGGCAAGCGATACGCGATCCGGTTGCCGCTGGTCGGTGAATTCCAGATCGAGAATGCGCTGGTGTCGGCCGGTCTTGCCATCGGCACCGGCAGCGATCCGGCAAACGTGTTCGCGAGCCTCGAACATCTCGAAGGCGCCAAGGGCCGGCTCGAGCGTGTCGGCGAGCGCAACGGCGCGCCGATCTTCGTCGACTATGCGCACAAGCCCGACGCGCTGGCGAAGGCGTTGCAGGCGCTGCGGCCTTACGCGAAGCGCAGGCTGGTCGTCGTGTTCGGCGCCGGCGGCGACCGCGATGCCGGCAAGCGTCCGATCATGGGTGAGATCGCCGCGGACAATGCCGACGGCGTCATCATCACCGACGACAATCCGCGCAGCGAGCAGCCCGAAGCGATCCGCGCCGCGATCCTCGCCACTGCGAAGGGCGCCCGCGAGATCGGCGACCGTGCCGCGGCGATCCGCGCCGCGATCGAGGAACTGGAAGAGGGCGATGCGCTGCTCATCGCCGGCAAGGGCCACGAGACCGGGCAGATCGTCGGCGGCGAGGTGCTGCCCTTCAGTGATCACGAGGCGGTTGCCGCCGCACTAGCGTCGAGGGTTGCATGAGCGCGCCAATATGGACGGTTGCGGAGGTGGCGCGGGCGCTGGGCGCTGCCGGATCATTCCCGGATACGCCGATCGACTTCGTGACGCAGGACAGCCGCCTGGTGAAGCCGGGCAGCCTGTTCGTCGCGCTCAGCGGCACGCCGAGCGGCGGCTTCATCTCGGCCTTCGCCAGCGCGCGCGACGGCTGGGAGTTCGCCGACAAGGCGGAAGCCTCGGGCGCGGTCGCGATGATCGTGCCGCACGAGATCGCGGGCATCCGCATCCCGCAGATCGTCGTGAAGGACACGCTGATCGACGGCCTCTGGGGCCTCGCGCGCGCTGCACGCGCGCGCTTCAACGGGCCGGTGATCGGGCTCACCGGCAGCGCGGGCAAGACCAGCACCAAGGAATTTCTGGCGGCTTATCCGAGCGCCTATGCGAGCCCGTCGAGCTTCAACAATTTCTGGGGCGTGCCGCTGACGCTGTGCAATGCGCGGCCCGATGCCAGCCTCTGGGTCGTCGAGATGGGCATGAACCAGACCGGCGAGATCGCGCGGCTCAGCGAGCTGACGCGACCGACCGTCGCGCTCGTCGTCAACGTCCAGCCGGTGCATCTGGAAAAGCTCGGCTCGCTCGAGGCCATCCGGCGCGAGAAGGTCTCGATCGCGCTCGGCCTGCCGGAGAATGGCGTGCTGGTGCTGCCCGCCGGGCTCAAGGCATCCGAATGGAAGGGCAAGGTGGTGCGCTTCGGCGAGCATGCCGAGGTGCACGAGGTCACGCACGCGCCGCATGGCGAGAGCTGGCAGATCGTGGCGATGATCGGCAAGAAGCAGATCGCCTTCAGCCTGACGCCGGGCGCGCCGCACCGCGTGCAGAATTCGCTCGCCGCGCTTGCTTCGATCCGCGCGGCGAACCTCGATGCCGCGACGCTCGCGATCAAGCTCGACCGCGTCGGCATCATGACCGGCCGAGGCGTCGAGCAGGCGGTCGGCGGCGTCACCGTGATCGACGACAGCTTCAACGGCAATCCGGCCAGCGTGGCTGCTGCGCTGCAAAGCCTGCAGGCGCGCAACGTGACTGGTGGCCGCCGCATTGCGGTGCTCGGCGATATGCTGGAACTGGGCGGTGACGCACCGAGCTACCACACCGGCCTCACCAAGCATCTCGAAGGCATCGATGGTGTCTATTGCGTCGGGCCGCTGATGCGCCACCTCTTCGACGTGCTGCCGGCCGGCAAGGGCCTTGGCTGGCACGACGATCCCGCCACGCTGAAGCCGGGCGAGGTCGCAAGCCTGCTGAGGGCAGGCGACGTCGTGGTTGTCAAGGGCAGCAAGAAGATGTTCTGGGTCAACAAGTTTGTGCCGGGCCTAGTGGCCGCCTTGCAGGCAAAGGCGTAAACTGCTTGGAAGGCGCTGTTCCCGAATCCCACCCTTTGCGGCGCGAAGCGTTTTCCCAGAGGTCGCCCGACCCCATGATGAAGACCAGCGAATGCGCGTGAGGCACGCTGAGGCCAAGATTAAAACCAAGGCCCGTGCGAAGGCGCCATAGGACCGACTGAATGTTTTACTGGCTGATCGAGCTCTCCAACACATTTCCGGGCTTCGGTGCCTTTCGCACCTTCCTGAACGTCTTCCGCTACATCACCTTCCGCACCGGCGGCGCGGTGGTCACCGGCGCGCTGTTCGTGTTCCTGTTCGGGCCCTGGATCATCGATCATTTGCGCATCCGCCAGGGCAAGGGTCAGCCGATCCGGACCGATGGACCGCAATCGCATCTCGCCAAGAAAGGCACGCCCACCATGGGCGGGCTGATGATCCTGTCCGGCCTCACGGTCGGCACGGTGCTGTGGGCCAACCCGCTCAATCCCTATGTCTGGATCGTGCTGGCGGTGACGCTCGGCTTCGGCTTCGTCGGCTTCTACGACGACTACCTCAAGGTGACCAAGCAGACCACGACCGGGTTTGGCAGCAAGCTTCGCCTGCTGATCGAGGCGGCCATCGCGCTGGTGGCCTGCTACGCGCTGGTGCGCCTGAACCGCGATCCCGCGTCGACCGCGCTGACGATTCCGTTCCTGAAGGACACCGTGCTGCATTTCGGCTGGTTCTTCGTCGTGTTCGGCGCCTTCGTCATCGTCGGCGCCGGCAATGCGGTGAACCTCACCGATGGTCTCGACGGCCTCGCCATCGTGCCCGTGATGATCGCGACCGCGAGCTTTGCGATGATCGCCTATCTCGCCGGCAACGCGGTGTTCGCCGACTACCTCCAGATCAAATATGTCGCCGGTACCGGCGAACTCGCGGTGCTCTGCGGCGCGCTGCTGGGCGCCGGCCTCGGCTTCCTCTGGTTCAACGCGCCGCCGGCCTCGATCTTCATGGGCGACACCGGCTCGCTCGCGCTCGGCGGCATGCTCGGCGCCATCGCGGTCGCGGTGAAGCACGAGATCGTGCTCGCGGTGATCGGTGGCCTGTTCGTGCTGGAGGCGGTCTCCGTCATCGTGCAGGTGGTGTCGTTCAAGCTCACCGGAAAACGCATCTTCCGCATGGCGCCGATCCACCACCATTTCGAGCAGCTCGGCTGGACCGAGCCGCAGATCGTGATCCGCTTCTGGATCATCTCGGTGATGCTGGCGCTCGCCGGCCTCTCGACGCTGAAGCTGCGGTGACTTCTATGGTGGTCGATTTTCGCTGTCATTCCGGACGACGCGAAGCGGCGATCCGGAATCTCGAGATTCCGGGTTCTCGCTTCGCGAGCCCCGGAATGACGGGGTTGAGGCCATGATCCCGGTCACCTCCTTCGCCGGCAAGACAGTCGCGGTATTCGGCCTCGGCGGCTCGGGGCTGGCGTCCTGTCACGCGCTGAAGGCCGGCGGCGCCGAGGTGATCGCCGCCGACGACAATGCCGAGAACGTCGCCAAGGCCGCGCAGGCCGGCTTCATCACCGCGGATTTGCGCGACGTCTCCTGGGCGAATTTCGCAGCGCTGGTGCTCGCGCCCGGCGTGCCGCTGACCCATCCCGTGCCGCACTGGAGCGTGCTGAAGGCGCGCGAGGCCGGCGTCGAGGTGATCGGCGACATCGAGCTGTTCTGCCGCGAGCGGCGGCGCCATGCGCCGGATGCGCCGTTCGTCGCCATCACCGGCACCAACGGCAAGTCGACCACGACGGCGCTGATTGCGCATCTCACCAAAGTCGCCGGCTACGACACCCAGATGGGTGGCAATATCGGCACCGCGATCCTGTCGCTGGAGCCGCCGCGCACGGGCCGCGTCCACGTCATCGAGATGTCGTCCTACCAGATCGACCTCACCCCCTCGCTCGATCCCTCCGTCGGCATCCTGCTCAATGTCAGCGAAGACCACATCGACCGTCATGGCACCATCGCGCACTACGCCGCGGTGAAGGAACGTCTCGTCGCCAGCGTGCAGGCGGGCGGCACCTCGATCGTCGGCGTCGATGACGGTTTTTGCCGCGACATCGCCGACCGGCTCGACCGCGCCGGCAAGAACGTGGTGCGCATTTCCGTCAAGAACCCGCTGGCGAGCGGCATCCATGTCGAGCACGGCACCATCGTGCGCACCGCCGGCGGCGCCCGCAGCGAGGTCGCCAGGCTCGGCGGCATCGGTTCGCTGCGCGGCCTGCACAACGCCCAGAACGCGGCCTGCGCCGCCGCGGCCGCGCTTGCGATGGGCATCAGCCTGGATGTGCTGCAGAACGGCCTGCGCAGCTTTCCGGGCCTCGCGCATCGCATGGAGCAGGTCGGCCGCCGCGGCAACGTGCTGTTCGTCAACGACTCCAAGGGC
This sequence comes from Bradyrhizobium sp. CCBAU 11361, assembly GCF_028128935.1. NCBI lineage: Bacteria > Pseudomonadati > Pseudomonadota > Alphaproteobacteria > Hyphomicrobiales > Nitrobacteraceae > Bradyrhizobium > Bradyrhizobium sp. CCBAU 11361. The sequence continues at coordinate 97,971 of NZ_LBJZ01000181.1, read as the reverse complement.
ACCAACGCGGATGCCACCGCGCATGCGCTGTCGTCCTTTTCGGAAATCTTCTGGATCGCCGGCGGCAAGCCCAAGGCGGGTGGTATCACGAGCCTGACGGGCTACTTCCCGCGCATCCGAAAAGCCTATCTGATCGGCGAGGCCGCGCAGGAGTTTTCGGGAACGCTGGGCTCGGTCGCGCACGAGATCAGCCAGACGCTTGACGTTGCCGTCGAGCACGCCGCGCGCGATGCGGAGGCCTCGGGGCTCACCGACGCGGTCGTGCTGCTCTCGCCCGCCTGCGCGTCCTTCGATCAGTACCGCAACTTCGAGATCCGCGGCACCAAGTTCCGCGAGCTGGTGCAGGCGCTGCCGGGTGTGAAGCCGGTGGTGTGAGGGCGCTCGTTCGCCATACTCCGCTGTCATCGCCCGCGAAGGCGGCGATCCAGTATTCGAGAGGCGGTGGTGATTGAACCGAGAGGCCGCGGCGTACTGGATGCCCCGGTCAAGCCGGAGCATGACAGTGAGTTGCGTGGCGGCGGCGGGGATCATCTCCAAACATCCGCTTTTCCTTAACCCCCCGGTAACCAACCTCGGCGACCAATGGACTGACCTCTGTCCGAAAGCGGCCGCCCATGCTCTCCCGTGAAGAACGCACCCCCTTTTCCGAGTGGTGGTGGACCGTCGACAAGCCACTGATGGGCGCCATCCTGGCGCTGATGCTGACCGGCGTGATCCTGTCGCTGGCGGCGAGCCCGCCAGTTGCGACCCGCATCGGGCTCGATCCCTTCCATTTCTTCAGCCGGCACGTGATGTTCCTGGCGCCGTCCTGCCTGGTGCTGCTCGGGGTCTCCTTCCTGTCGCCGCGCGCGATCCGGCGAAGCGCGCTGCTCATCTTCGCGGTCAGCATCATCCTGATCGTGGTGACGCTCGCGATCGGCCCGGAAGTGAAGGGCTCGCGGCGCTGGATCACGCTGCTCGGCGTCAACATCCAGGCCTCCGAAATCGCAAAACCATCGTTCGTCGTCATCGCCGCGTGGCTGTTCGCGGAATCGACCAGGCGGCCGGAGATGCCGGCGACCTCGATGGCGCTGGTGCTGCTGCTGATGCTGGTCTCGCTGCTGGTGATGGAGCCAGATTTCGGCCAGACCATGCTGGTCCTGATGGTGTGGGGCTCGCTGTTCTTCATCGCGGGCATGCGCATGATCTGGGTGTTCGGGCTCGCCGGCCTCGGCGCCGCCGGGCTGTTCAGCGCCTATCTGTTCGTCCCGCACGTCGCCGGCCGCATCAGGCGCTTCATGAATCCCGCCTCGGGCGACACCTTCCAGGTCGATACCGCCATGGAGGCCTTCTACAACGGCGGCTGGTTCGGGCTCGGACCGGGCGAGGGCATCGCCAAGCGCAGCCTGCCGGACAGTCATACCGACTTCGTGTTCGCCGTTGCCGCCGAAGAGTTCGGCATCATCCTGTGCCTTGCCATGCTGGCGCTGTTCGCCTTCGTCGTCGTCCGAACGCTGTCGCGGGCCTATGCCAATGAGGACATGTTCTCGCGCTTTGCGGCCTCCGGCCTTGCGATCCTGTTCGGCGTGCAGGCGGCGATCAACATGTCGGTCAACCTCCAGCTCATCCCGGCGAAGGGCATGACGCTGCCCTTCATCTCCTATGGCGGCTCCTCGATCGTATCGCTCGCCTATGGCGTCGGCATGATGCTGGCGCTGACGCGGCTGCGCCCGCGCACCGAGGTCGAGGCCAGCGGCCACGCCGAGGCGATGCGCAGCTACGCGTGATCCTTCGTCATTGCGAGCGAACGGGTCCGCGCGAAGCGCGGCCCGATGACAGGCTCCGCGAAGCAATCCAGACTGTCCCCGCGGAGGGATTCTGGATTGCTTCGCTTGGCTCGCAATGACGGGAAAGACCTAGTAAAAGGCGTCTTCATGGACACCTCCCCCCTGATTCTTCTCGCCGCGGGCGGCACCGGCGGCCATCTGTTTCCGGCCGAGGCGCTCGGCGTCGAATTGATCCGGCGCGGCTTTCGCGTGCGTCTCGTCACGGACGAACGGGCGCTGCGCTACAGCGGGCTGTTCAGCAAGGACATGATCGACGTCGTCTCGAGCGAGACTGCGCGCGGCCGCAATCCGCTCCAGCTCGCCTATGCCGGTCTCACGCTCGCCGCCGGCACGCTGTCGGCCTACAGCCTGATCAAGCGATTGAAGCCCGTCGCCGTCGTCGGCTTCGGCGGCTATCCGACGCTGCCGCCGCTGGTCGCGGCAAAATTCGCCGGCGTGCCCGGCATCATCCATGACGCCAACGCGGTGCTCGGCCGCGCCAACCGGTTTCTGTCGAGCCGCGTCCGCGCCATCGCGACGTCGTTGCCGGGCGTGCTCGACCGCGACCCGGCGCTATCAGGCAAGACCACGACCGTCGGCACGCCGATGCGACCGGCGATCCTCGCCGCAGCCGCCGTGGCCTATGCCGCGCCCGAGGCGAACGGCCCGCTGCGCCTGCTCGTCGTCGGCGGCAGCCAGGGCGCGCGTATCATGGCCGACATCGTGCCAGGCGCGATCGAGCGGCTCGAGCCTGCGCTGTGGGGCCGGCTCATCCTCACACAGCAGGTGCGCGACGAGGACATGAATCGCGTGCGCGCGGTCTACGACAGGCTCAAGATCAATGCCGAGCTCGCGCCGTTCTTTACCGATCTGCCGGCGCGGCTCGCCTCCAACCATTTGGTGGTGTCGCGCTCCGGCGCCGGCACCGTCGCCGAGCTCGCCGCCATCGGCCGGCCGTCGATCCTGGTGCCGCTGCCGGGCTCGATCGACCAGGACCAGTTCGCCAATGCCGGCGTGCTGGCCAAGGTCGATGGCGCGATCCGCATTCCGCAGACCGAGTTCACCTCGGATCGGTTGGCTTCCGAAATCTCCGCCTTCGCCGCCGAGCCGGCGCGCCTTGCCGCCATGGCTGCGGCTGCGAAGGGGGCAGGGCGGCTCGATGCCGCCGAGCGGCTGGCCGATCTGGTGGTCAAGGTCGCGGGCCTTTAGCACTCGTCATTCCGGACGGGCCGCAAAGCGGACCGATCCGGAATCTCGAGATTCCGGGTTCGCTCGCGCTGCGAGCGCCCCGGAATGACGAAAAAGGGCCGACTTTTGAATGTTACTCGTCATGGCCGGGCTTGTCACACCAAGTCGGATTTATCCGACTTGGTACTTTCAAAAGAGACGGCACTCGGTATACCGAGTGCCTATGCATCCGCGTCTTGCAAGAAAGACGCTAGGATTCGTGGATGCCCGGGACGAGCCCGGGCATGACGACGGAACGACGGGATAGAGCATGAGACTGCCGCGCGAGATCGGACCCATCCACTTCGTCGGGATCGGCGGGATCGGCATGAGCGGGATCGCCGAGGTGCTGGTCAATCTCGGCTACGCCGTGCAGGGCTCGGACGCCTCCGACAATTACAATCTCGACCGTCTGCGCAAGAAGGGCGCCAAGGTCTCGGTCGGCCACAAGGCGGAGAATGTCGACGGCGCCGAGGTCGTCGTCGTGTCCACCGCGATCAAGCGCGACAATCCGGAATTGATGGCGGCACGCGAGCGGCGCATTCCCGTGGTCCGCCGCGCCGAGATGCTGGCCGAGCTGATGCGGCTGAAGAGCTGCGTCGCGATCGCCGGCACCCATGGCAAGACCACGACGACGACAATGGTTGCAACGCTGCTCGATGCCGGCGGGCTCGATCCCACCGTGATCAACGGCGGCATCATCAACGCCTACGGCTCCAACGCACGTCTCGGCGCCGGCGACTGGATGGTGGTGGAAGCCGACGAGAGCGACGGCACGTTCCTGAAACTGCCGACCGATGTCGCGATCGTCACCAATGTCGACCCCGAGCATCTCGATCACTTCAAGACCTTCGAGGCGGTGCAGGACGCCTTCCGTCATTTCGTCGAGAACCTGCCGTTCTACGGCTTTGCCGTGATGTGCATCGATCATCCCGTGGTGCAGAGTCTCGTCGGCAAGATCGAGGATCGCCGCATCATCACCTATGGCGAGAATCCGCAGGCCGATGTGCGACTGGTCGATCTCACCCCGATGGGTGGCGGATCGAAATTCAAGGTCGCGTTCCGCGATCGCAAGACCGGCGTCGTGCACGAGATCGCCGATCTCATGCTGCCGATGCCAGGCCGGCACAACGCCTCGAATGCGACGGCCGCGATTGCCGTCGCACGCGAGCTCGGCGTTACGGACGATGCGATCCGCAAGGCGATCGCCGGCTTCGGCGGCGTCAAGCGTCGCTTCACCAAGACCGGCGAGTGGAACGGCGTCACCGTCATCGACGATTATGGCCATCATCCCGTGGAGATCGCAGCAGTGCTGAAGGCGGCGCGGGAATCCACCAACGGCAAGATCGTCGCCGTGGTGCAGCCGCACCGCTACACCCGCCTGCAATCGCTGTTCGAGGAATTCTGCACCTGCTTCAACGATGCGGACGCGGTTGTTGTCGCCGATGTCTATGCCGCCGGCGAAGCGCCGATCGATGGCATCGACCGCGATCATTTCGTCGCCGGCCTGCGCGCCCATGGCCACCGCGAGGTGGTCCCGCTGCCGGCGGCGCCGGAGCTGGCGGGCATCGTCAAGGGGCTCGCGACATCGGGCGATCTCGTCGTGTGCCTTGGCGCCGGCAACATCACGCAATGGGCGTATGCACTGCCCGGCGAATTGAAGGCGCTGGGGTGAGGCCGGTGGGTTTTCCCGACATCACCCCCTCGCTCAAAGCCGCGATGCCTGATCTGCGCGGCCGGCTGCTGGCCAACCAGTCGCTGGCCGAGGTGACCTGGTTTCGCGTCGGCGGTCCGGCGCAGGTGCTGTTCACGCCGGCGGACGAGGACGATCTCGCCTATTTCCTCGCGCATCTCGCTTCCGACATCCCGGTCTATGTCGTCGGCGTCGGCTCCAACCTGATCGTGCGCGACGGCGGCATTGCGGGCGTGGTGATACGTCTGGCGCCGCGCACCTTTGGCGAGGCGACCGCGAGCGGTGACATCGTCACTGCCGGCGCGGCTGCGCTCGACAAGCGCGTGGCGGAGGTGGCGGCATCCGCCAATATCGGCGGGCTCGAATTCTATTTCGGCATTCCCGGCACCATCGGCGGTGCGCTGCGCATGAATGCGGGCGCCAATGGCGGCGAGACCAAGGACGTGCTGATCGAGGCGCGAGGCGTCGGGCGCGACGGCACGAAGCACGTCTTCGCCAATGCCGACATGAAGTTCGTCTATCGCAACAGCGGCGTCGATCCGTCTATCATCTTCACGTCTGCGCGCTTTCGCGGTGAGGTCAAGGATGCGGACGCGATCCGCGCGCGCATGGCGGAGGTACAGAGCCATCGCGAGACCGCGCAGCCGATCCGCGAAAAGACCGGCGGATCGACCTTCAAGAATCCGCCCGGCCATTCCGCCTGGAAGCTGGTGGACGCCGCCGGCTGCCGCGGCTTGCGCGTCGGCGGCGCGCAGGTCTCGGAGATGCACTGCAATTTCCTGATCAACACGGGCGATGCCACCGCGCACGACATCGAGACGCTGGGCGAGACCGTGCGCGAGCGCGTGAAGGCCAATTCCGGAATTGAGCTGCACTGGGAAATCAAGCGGATCGGGGTTTCATGATCACCGTCATTCCGGGGCTCGCGAAGCGAGAGCCCGGAATCCATAACCACGATCGGGAGTATGGATTCCGGGCCTGCGCCTTGCGGCGCATCCCGGAATGACGACTGGATAGGTAACGGAAGACATGCGCATCACCATCCTCTTCGGCGGCTCCAACCGGGAGCGTCTTGTCTCGGTTGCCTCGGCCCAGGCGCTGCATCAGGCGCTGCCCGAGGCCGATCTCTGGTGGTGGGACGTCGAGGACAAGGTGCATGTGGTGCAGTCGAAGCAGCTGCTCGAACATGCTCGCCCCTTCGAAGACGAGTTCAAGCCCGGCACATCAGGCATTGCGCTGGCGCAGGCGCTCGACCAGGCCAAGGCGGAGAACCGCGTGCTGGTGCTCGGCCTGCATGGCGGACGTGCCGAGAACGGCGAATTGCAGGTGATGTGCGAGGCGCGCGGCGTGCCGTTCACCGGCTCGGGCTCGGCCTCCTCGCATCTCGCCTTCGATAAGATCGCGGCGAAGCGCTTCGCCGCACTCGGCGGCGTGACGCCGCCGGAAAACATTGCACTGGATGATATCGACGAGGCCTTCGCCGAATACGGCCGGCTGATCGCAAAGCCGGCGCGGGACGGCTCGAGCTACGGCCTGATTTTCGTCAACGCCAGGCAGGACCTCGTCGCCGTCCGCAATGCCGCGAAGCACGAGGAGTATGTGATCGAGCCCTATGTCGCCGGCGTCGAGGCAACCTGCGGCGTGCTGGAGCGCACCGACGGCTCAATCGTCTCGCTGCCGCCGATCGAGATCATTCCGGGCGAGGGCAATTTCGACTACGCCGCGAAATACCTTCTGAAATCGACCCAGGAGATCTGCCCCGGCCGTTTCACGCCCGAGATCACCGCCGCGCTGAAGCAGCAGGCGATGCTGGCGCACCGGGCGATGTCCTGCACCGGCTATTCCCGCTCGGACTTCATCGTCTCGGCCAAGGGCCTCATCTATCTCGAAACCAACACGCTCCCCGGGCTGACCAAGTCCTCGCTCTACCCCAAGGCGCTGAAGGCCGAGGGCATCGCGTTCGTCGACTTCCTGCACGGCCTGGTCGAGCTCGCCGGGCGGGGTGTGCGGAAATAGTTAGGACTGGTTAACGGCCAAACGGGCGAAACGGCCCGCTTTGGGCCCCAAATCCGGTAAAATGCCGGACATCGCGGCATAAATGCCTCACAGGGCTGGGCAAAAAGCGTCCGGCGTTAACGAAGTTTACCTTTTGTTTACCAGGACATCCGAAGGTTAACGCTGGCGGCGCATATGGCGCTTTGGCTGCCGGCGCGTGAGCTGTTGCGGGTGAGGTCACCTCCAGCGAACGCTTTGATGGGAGAGGCTTCGTCTGCTGATCCGGCCCGGCAAGTCCGAGACGTCATGTTCGCCAGGACCCGCGCGATGTCGCGGGCAAACTGTTGACGAGCTCGTGCAATGGATGGTGCAGGAAGCCTCACCCGGTCGCTTCTGAGATCGCTGAGGCCCCAAGCTGATCTGAAGGCGGCCGCTATCGGAGCGGTCGTGCTTCTGCGCGAGTGGGTGCAGGACAAGCGCGTCGAGGTCCGCGCTGCCGCCAAGGACAAGATCAAGGCCAAGGCCGTGGTCGAGCGCGAGCCGCCGCCGCGCGTGGTCGCGCTGGTCGAGCGCTATCTGCCGCGCCGGGTCGGGATCAGCATGACCGTGCTGCTGCTGATCGGAAGCTGCGGCTTCGGCATCGTCAAGGGCGGCCATCTCCAGGATTTCGTCACGGCGGTCAGCGACGCCCGCAACGCGATGGCCAATTCCGCCGGCTTCCGCATCACCTCCGTCGTGATCAACGGCCGCAAGCAGCTCACCCAGGACGAGATCCTCGCGATCGGCGGCGTCAGCGGCCGTTCCTCGCTCCTGTTCCTCGACGCCGACGCCGTGCGCGACAAGCTCAAGGCCAATCCCTGGATCGCGGATGCGACCGTGCTGAAGCTCTATCCGGGCCAGCTCATGATCGAGCTCACCGAGCGCAAGGCGTTCGCGCTGTGGCAGGAGGCCGGCCGCCTCTCCGTCATCGCCGACGACGGCGCGGTGCTCGAGCCCTATGTCTCGCGCCGGTTCCTGGCGCTGCCGCTCGTGGTCGGCAAGGGCGCCGACACGCAGGCCCGTGATTTCCTCGCGCTGCTGGCGCGCTATCCGCAGGTCAACTCGATCACCAAGGCCGCGATCTACGTCGGCGAGCGGCGCTGGAACCTGAGGCTCAAGGACGGCCTCGATATCCGCCTGCCCGAGCAGGACGTCGGCAACGCGCTTGCGATGCTGTCCAGGCTCGACAAGGAAGACAAGCTGTTCTCCCGCGACATCGTCGCCGTCGACATGCGCCTGCCCGATCGCCTGGTGGTGCAGCTGTCCGAGGACGCCGCCAAGGCGCGCGAAGACCAGTTCAAGGACAAGAAGAAAAAGAAGGCCGGGGACGCTGCATGACCGGTCTCGATCGCACCCAGACGCCGAAGACGCGCCAGATGCCGCACAAGCGCGGCGGCATCGTCGCCTGCCTCGACATCGGCACCAGCAAGATCGCCTGCATGATCGCGCGGCTGAAGCCGTCGGCGCCGAGCGATGCGTTGCGCGGCCGCACCCACGCGGTGGAACTGATCGGTTACAGCCAGATCCAGTCGCGCGGCATGAAGGCCGGCGCGGTGGTCGATCTCGGTGAATGCGAGCAGGCGGTGCGCCAGGCCGTCGGGCTTGCGGAGAAGATGGCCAAGGTGCGGGTCGAGTCCGTGCTGCTCTCGGTCTCCGGCGGCCGGCTCTCCGGCCAGCTGGTCGAAGCCGCCGCCGACATCCGCGGCGGGGCCGTGACCCCGGCCGACGTCAGCCGCGTCACCTCCACCGGCATGCGCCACGCCACCGGCGAGGGCCGCACCGTTCTGCACGCGCTGCCGGTCGGCTACACGCTCGACGGCGTCAAGGGCATCCGCGATCCCCGCGGCATGGTCGCGCATCAGTTCGGTGTCGACATGAACGTCGTCACCTGTGACGCCACCGTGGCGCGGAACCTGATGCTCGCGGTGGAGCGCTGCCACATCAATGTCGAAGCCATGGCGGCGAGCCCCTATGTCGCCGGCCTGTCGGTGCTGACCGACGACGAGGCCGATCTCGGCGCTGCCGTCGTCGAGATGGGCGCCGGCACCACCACGATCGCGGTCTATGCCGGCGGCCGCTTCGTGCACGCGGCGGGTTTTGCTGTCGGCGGGCAACACATCACGATGGATCTCGCGCGCGGACTCTCCGCGACCATTGCCGATGCCGAGCGAATCAAGACGTTATACGGGACCGTCATCACCGGCGGATCGGACTCGCGTGAGCTGATGTCTGTGCCGACAGCCGGTGACGAGCAGGATCTGCCGCAGATCGTCTCCCGCGCCACCATCGCCAACATCGTCAAGCACCGTGCCGAGGAAATCTTCGAAATGGTCCGGGACCGGCTCAAGGATTCGCCCTTCGCGTCAGAGCCCAACGGCCGCGTCGTGCTCTCGGGCGGCGCCTCGCAGCTGACCGGTCTCGTCGAACTCGGAACACAGATTCTCGGCCGGCCCGTGCGGGTCGGACGTCCGCTCGGCTTCGGCCGGCTGCCCAACGAGGCGAAGAACGCCGCGTTCGCGGTGCCGGCCGGACTCCTCGTCTACCCGCAATATGTTCACCAGGAACATGTCGAACCGCGGCATACGCGGCAGCAGGTCAGGACAGGGACCGGCGGTTATTTCGGAAAGGTTGGACGATGGCTACGCGAGGGCTTCTGATGATTCCTTTCCGTAATTCCCGATTTTCACTAACTCCCGCGGCCGCCGGCCGGGGCGAACCCACGCGCGCGTGATCGAGAGGCAGCAACCATGACCATCAGCATCAATGTTCCTGATATTCACGAACTGAAGCCCCGGATCACCGTGTTCGGCGTCGGCGGCGCCGGTGGCAACGCCGTCAACAACATGATCACGGCGGGCCTCCAGGGCGTCGACTTCGTGGTCGCCAACACCGACGCACAGGCGCTGACGATGTCGAAGGCGCAGCGCATCGTGCAGATGGGCACGGCGGTCACGCAAGGCCTCGGCGCCGGTTCGCAGCCGAACGTCGGCGCCGCGGCGGCCGAAGAGGTGATCGACGAGCTGCGCGACCATCTCTCGGGCGCCAACATGGTGTTCGTCACCGCCGGCATGGGCGGCGGCACCGGCACCGGTGCTGCTCCCGTCATCGCCAAGACCGCGCGCGACATGGGCATCCTCACCGTCGGCGTCGTGACCAAGCCGTTCCACTTCGAGGGCGCCCGCCGCATGCGCACTGCCGAATCCGGCATCGCCGAGCTGCACAAGGTGGTCGATACGCTGCTGATCATCCCGAACCAGAACCTGTTCCGGGTCGCCAACGAGAAGACCACCTTCGCCGATGCCTTCGCGATGGCCGACCAGGTGCTCTATTCGGGTGTCGCCTGCATCACCGACCTGATGGTCAAGGAAGGCCTGATCAACCTCGACTTCGCCGACGTCCGCGCCGTCATGCGCGAAATGGGCAAGGCGATGATGGGCACGGGCGAGGCCTCCGGCGACAAGCGCGCGCTGACCGCCGCTGAAGCTGCGATCGCCAACCCGCTGATCGACGACAGCTCGATGAAGGGTGCCAAGGGCCTTCTCATCTCCATCACCGGCGGCAAGGACCTCACGCTGTTCGAGGTCGACGAAGCCGCGACCCGCATCCGCGAGGAGGTCGACCAGGACGCCAACATCATCGTCGGCGCCACCTTCGATGAAGCGCTCGATGGCCTGATCCGCGTTTCCGTCGTCGCCACCGGCATCGAGCAGGCCACGATCGCCCGCAACAGCCAGGCCACCAGCGCCCCGGTTGCGAATGCAGCGCCGCAGGCGCACCAGGCTCCCGCAGCTCCGGCCGCCGTGGCCGAGAGCCGTCTCGCCGATCTGACCGCGCGTCTGCGTGCCGACAACCAGCGCCTGGCCGAACGTGCCCAGAAGCTGGAAACGCAGGGCCCGGCGTCCGCCTCCGCGCCGGCCGCGGCCGCGCCGATGGCGCCGCGTGCGAACGTCGAGCGCGCTGCGCTCGCCGCCATCGCGGCTGCCGTTGCCGACGTCCCGCAGGCGCCCGCGCCGATGCAGACCTACGGCGACGTCACCGTGCGCCCGATCGCGCAGAAGCCGACCTTGTTCCCGGAGCCCGACATGGCCCCGGTCGCGATGCAGGAGCCGATGACGCCCGAAAACTTCATCCCGCCGCAGGCCGAGCGTGCGCCGGTGCGTGCGCCGCGGATGCCGCGCCTCGATGAACTGCCGATGCCGGCCCAGGCCGAGATTCGTCAGGCCCGCGGCGAGGTTGAAGAAGAGACCCCGCAGAAGAGCCGCCTGTCGCTGCTCCAGCGCCTTGCCAATGTCGGCCTTGGCCGCCGCGACGAGGAGAGTGAGCCGCCGGTTGCCGCCCGCACCACGGGTCCGGCGATGCCGCCGCTGCCGGAGCGCCGTCCGCAGAAGAGCGTGGCGCAGCAGATCGCGGCCAGCGAGCCGGTATCGGAGTATGCCCGCCGTCCCGCGCCGCAGGGCCTCGACATGCATGGCCGTTCCGCACCTGTTGCGCCGGCGCCACAGGGAGACGACCATCTTGATATCCCGGCCTTCCTGCGGCGGCAGGCGACCTGAGGATTGTTACAATAAGGCAGACGAAAAAAGGTCCCGGCAGGAAGCCTGCCGGGGCCTTTTCTTTTTGACCGGGCATGCCTGGCCTGCATGGCCAAGCAACTGATTTTAAATCATTAATTACGTATTCGGTGGTTCAGTAAAACCGCCGGCAGCGGCCCAAAACCTCGGCGCAATTTGGTTAAGCCTTGGCGCGAATACGGCAGGTTTGGGGTAACAATCGGTAAAAAAGCGTGAGTTGGCGCTGTTTGGGGCTGTGACTATGGTTTGTCGTGACTTGGGGATACGGATTCGGACGGCGGCCTTGGCCGGTCGGTCGGGTTAAGTATAAGTCGCAGTGGGTCGTAGTGGGGCGGGTTCCTGATGAAATTTAGCCGGCAAACAACGCTTTGTGCGCAAGCCACCGTGGTCGGCGTCGGCGTTCATTCCGGTCTTCCCGTCAACCTCACGCTTGGACCTGCGCCCGTCGATGCAGGTTTTGTTTTTGTCCGCACCGGCCTTGAAGGAAGTGACCGCGAAGTTCAGGCGACCGCCGAGCAGGTGATCGCGACCGACCTCGCCACCGTCCTCGGCGATCGCAACGGTCCGCTGGTCTCCACCGCCGAGCACGTGCTTGCTGCGCTGCGGGGCATGGGCGTTGACAACGCCACGATCGAGATCGACGGGCCGGAAGTGCCGATCATGGACGGCAGCGCCGCGGCCTTCATTGCGGCGATCGACCAGGCCGGCATCGTCACCCAGCCGGCGCAGCGCCGCTTCATCCAGGTTTTGAAGCCGGTCTCGGTCAAGATCGGCGACTCCTTCGGCGAGATCCGGCCCCACGCCAACGGGTTCCGCGTCGAGGTCGAGATCGACTTCACCAATCCCGTCATTGGCCGGCAGAGCTACGCCTTCGACCTCAGCCCGGAACGCTTCCGCCGCGAAGTCGGCCGCGCCCGGACTTTCGGCCTGATGTGCGACGTCGCCCGGCTCTGGGGTGCGGGTTACGCGCTCGGCGCCTCCTTCGACAACACCGTCGTGTTCGACGACGAGCGGCTGCTCAACACCGAGGGCCTGCGCTACGCTGACGAATGTGCGCGCCACAAGGTGCTGGACGTGATCGGCGACCTCGCGCTGGCCGGCTTGCCGCTGCTTGGCGCCTACCGCTCGGTGCGCGGCGGCCACAAGCTCAACCACGCCGTCCTGACCGCGCTGCTTGCCGACCGTTCCGCCTGGCGGGTGGTCGAGGGCGAGGCGGTGCGCCGCACCACGCGTCCCGTGGTCGAAACCGGTCGCGGTATCGTCGGCGGCCGGATCGCCGCGGCCTACGGGCCGGACGTGTCCTGAAGAGAACTGTGGCCGCGGGCATCTGCGGCGGCTGTCCCCGGGAAACTCCTGGTAACCATGATCGGCTAGCATTGCGGCACGTTCGCCTTAATCCGGGCGAAATGCCTGCCCATACGGTAGGTTAACGATCGTTTTTCGGATACATCGGCGTGGTCGCATGGCAGGCACCACGGCTACATTTCGCGCCCATGACGAGGTTCGTGGGCTGGCGGGCACCGCATCACAGGGCGTCAGGGCTTAAACTCATGTCGGCACAGCGTATGACGCGCGGATATCTCTTGATCTCGCCTCTCGCCCGCGGGCTGCTTCAGGCCGCTGCCTTCATCATGCTCGCGCTGCCGCTGGCCGGCTGCGGCACCGGCGCGCTCTGGGACAAATTCACCGCCAAGGACGACACCTTCGTCGAGGAGCCCGCCGACAAGATCTACAATGAGGGCCTGTACCTCATGAACGAGAAGAAGGACATGAAGGCGGCGAACAAGAAGTTCGAAGAGGTCGACCGCCAGCATCCTTATTCCGACTGGGCCCGCAAGTCGCTGCTGATGTCGGCCTATGCGTCCTACCAGGGCGGCGACTATGACAGCTGCATCGGCGCCGCCACCCGCTATGTCACGCTGCATCCCGGCAGCCCGGACGCGGCCTACGCGCAGTACCTGATCGCCGCCTCGCATTACGACCAGATTCCGGACATCAGCCGCGACCAGACCCGCACCGAAAAGGCGATCGCCTCGCTGGAAGAGGTGGTCCGCAAATATCCGACGTCCGAATACGCGACCTCCGCCAAGGCCAAGATCGAGGGCGCGCGCGACCAGCTCGCCGGCCGGGAAATGAACGTCGGCCGCTATTACGCGCAGAAGCGCGACTACACGGCCGCGATCAACCGCTACAAGGCCGTGGTCACGCAGTACCAGACCACGCGCCATGTCGAGGAAGCGCTCTACCGGCTCACCGAGGCCTATATGGCGATCGGCATCGTCGGCGAGGCGCAAACGGCGGCGGCCGTACTTGGCCACAATTTTCCTGACAGCCGCTGGTACAAGGACGCCTATAATCTTGTAAAATCCGGCGGTCTCGAGCCGAGCGAGAATCAGGGGTCCTGGATCAGCAAGACCTTCAAGAAGATGGGTCTCGGCTAGGAAATTTGGTTCCATGCTGGCGCGACTGTCGATCCGTGACATCGTCCTGATCGAACGGCTCGATATCGAATTCGCCACCGGCCTTGCGGTTTTGACCGGCGAGACCGGTGCGGGCAAATCCATCCTCCTCGATGCCTTTGCGCTGGCGCTCGGCGGCCGCGGCGACGCCGGCCTCGTGCGCCACGGCGCGGAGCAGGGGCAGGTCACGGCCGTCTTCGATATCCCCAAGAATCACCCGGCGACGAAGATCCTCGCCGAGAACGGCCTCGACGACACCGGCGAGATGATTCTCCGCCGCGTCCAGCTCGCCGACGGCCGTACCCGCGCCTTCATCAACGACCAGTCGATCAGCGTGCAGACGCTGAAGGCGGTCGGCGCCGCCCTGGTCGAGATCCACGGCCAGCATGACGAGCGTGCGCTGGTCGATGCCGCCACTCACCGTCGCCTGCTCGATGCCTTTGCCGGCCTCGAGAAGGACGTTGCAGTCGTTGAGTCGCTCTGGGAGGCACGCCGCACCGCGAACACCGAGCTGGAGGAGCATCGCGCCGGCATGGAGCGGGCCGCGCGCGAGGCCGACTATCTGCGCCACGCCTCCGACGAGCTGAAGCAGCTCGCCCCCAAGGACGGCGAGGAGACCGCGCTGGCGTCCCGCCGGACCACGATGATGCAGGGCGAGAAGATCGCCTCCGACCTGCGCGAGGCGCAGGAGGCCGTCGGCGGCAATCACTCGCCGGTCGCGGCGCTGTCCGCCGCGGTGCGCCGGCTGGAGCGCCGCGGCGTCAATTCGCCGGCGCTGGTCGAGCCCGCGGTCAAGGCGATCGACGCCGCGATCAACGCGCTGGAGGAAGCCGACCAGCATCTCCTGGCCGCGCTAGCCGCAACCGACTTCGATCCGGCCGAGCTCGAACGCATCGAGGAGCGCCTGTTCGCCTTGCGTGCCGCCTCGCGCAAATATTCGACGCCGGTCGACGGGCTCGCCGCGCTCGCCGCCAGATACGCCGCCGACGTCGTGCTGATCGATGCCGGTGCCTCGCGGCTGAAGAAGCTTGAGCAGGCTGCGATCGAGGCCGATGCGCGTTATGCGGCTGCCGCGAAGAAACTGTCGATGGCGCGGCAGAAATCGGCCGAGAAGCTCAACAAGTCCGTCAATGCCGAGCTCGCCCCGCTCAAGCTCGAGCGCGCGAAATTCATGACCCAGGTCGAAACCGACGAGGCCGCGCCGGGGCCGCAAGGCATCGACCGCGTCGAGTTCTGGGTGCAGACCAATCCGGGCACCAAGCCGGGCCCGCTGATGAAGGTCGCCTCCGGCGGCGAGCTGTCGCGCTTTCTCCTGGCGCTCAAGGTCGTGCTGTCCGACCGCGGCTCGGCGCCGACCCTCGTGTTCGATGAGATCGACACCGGCGTCGGCGGCGCAGTGGCCGACGCCATCGGCGGGCGCCTGGCGCGGCTTGCCGGCAAGGTGCAGGTGATGGCCGTGACCCACGCCCCGCAGGTCGCCGCGCGGGCCGGCCAGCATTTGCTCATCTCCAAGGACGCCCTCGACAAGGGCAAGCGCGTCGCCACCCGGGTCAATGCGCTGGCCGCCGACCACCGCCGCGAGGAGATCGCGCGCATGCTCGCCGGCGCCGAGATCACCGCCGAGGCGAGGGCGGCCGCGGACCGGCTGCTCAAGGCGGCGACGGCTTAGTTGGACACTGTCATTCCGGGGCGATGCGAAGCATCGAACCCGGAATCTCGAGATTTAGGGTTCGGCTCTTCGAGCCACCGTGGAATGACGGGCTTAGTTGCAAATCGACTCGTACAGATCATCCCAAGTCGGGTTCGTTTCGATCAACTGAACCTTCCAGGCTCGCTTCCACTTCTTCAACTCCTTCTCACGCGATATCGCTGAAATCGGATCATCATAAATCTCGAACCAGACCAGCCGAGTAATATTGTATTTCGTTGTGAATCCGGGAACGGCCTTGATTCGATGCTCGTAGGTGCGGCGTACGAGGTCGTTGGTGATGCCGACATAGATTGCTCCATCGCGGCGGCTTGCTAGGATATAGACGTAATACGCCATGAGCCCCTCCCCACCGTCATTCCGGGGTGCACGAAGTGCGAACCCGGAATCTCGAGGTTCCGGGTCTGGTCCTTCGGACCATCCCGGAACGACGAGCTAGAATCTTAAGTATGATGGCAAGAGCAGCAAAATCCAAACCGCTCCGTGACGTCGCCGAGCTCACCAAGGCGCAGGCCAAGGTCGAGCTCATGCGGCTCGCGCTCGAGCTCGAAGAGCATGACAAGCGCTACTATCAGGATGACGCGCCCACCGTCACCGACGCCGAATACGACGCGTTGCGCCAGCGCTTCAACGCGATCGAAAAACGCTTTCCGGAATTCGTCAGCTCGGAATCGCCCTCGCAGAAGGTCGGCGCGGCGCCGTCAGGCCGCTTCAGGAAGGTGCGGCATTCCCTTCCCATGCTGTCGCTCGACAACGCTTTTGCCGAAGAGGACGTGCGCGACTTCGTCGGCCGCATCGTGCGCTTCCTGAAGCTCGACGACGACAAGATCGACTTCTCCGCCGAGCCGAAGATCGACGGTCTCTCGATGTCGCTGCGCTATGAGGGCGGCGAGCTCGTCACCGCCGCGACGCGCGGTGACGGCGCGGAGGGCGAGGACGTCACCGCCAACATCCGCACGCTCGAAGACGTCCCGCAAAAGCTCAAGGGCCGCAATATTCCCGACATCTGCGAGGTGCGCGGCGAGGTCTACATGACCAAGAAGGCCTTCCTCGCGCTCAACGAGCGGCAGAAGGCCGAAGGCAGCACCATCTTCGCCAATCCGCGCAACTCGGCTGCCGGCTCGCTCCGCCAGAAGGATCCGACCATCACCGCCTCGCGCCCCCTGGGCTTCTTCGCCTACGCCTGGGGCGAGATGAGCGCGATGCCGGAGGGGACGCAGAGCGGCATGATCCACTGGTTCGAGCGCTGCGGCTTCAAGACCAATCCGCTGACCAGGCTGTGTCACTCGGTCGAGGAGCTGATCGCGTTCCATCAGAGGATCGAGGAAGAGCGCGCCGAGCTCGACTACGACATCGACGGCGTCGTCTACAAGGTCGACCGCATCGACTGGCAGGAGCGGCTCGGTTTCGTCTCGCGCACGCCGCGCTGGGGCATCGCACACAAATTCCCGGCCGAGCGCGCCATGACGGTGCTGCGCGACATCGAGATCCAGGTCGGCCGCACCGGCTCGTTCACGCCGGTCGGCAAGCTCGAGCCGGTCGGCGTCGGCGGCGTGATCGTGCAGAACGTCACGCTGCACAACGAGGATTACATCAAGGGAATCGGCAACAAGGGCGAGGTGCTGCGCGAGGGCCGCGACATCAGGATCGGCGACACCGTCGTGATCCAGCGCGCCGGCGACGTCATCCCGCAGGTGGTCGACGTCGTCCTCGACAAGCGGCCGAAGAGTGCCAAGGAATTCCACTTCCCCAAGAAGTGCCCGTGCCCGCTGCACACCGACGTCACGCGCGAGGAGACGGCCGCCGGCGAAGAGGGCTCGCGCGCCCGCTGCACCGGCGAGTTCGCCTGCCCCTATCAGAAGATCGAGCACCTCAAACTGTTCGTGTCGCGGCGCGCCTTCGACATCGACGGCCTCGGCGAGAAGCAGCTCCAGTACTTCTTCGACGAAGGCTTTGTGAAAGAGCCCGCCGACATCTTCACGCTGGAGAAGCGCAACGCGAAACTCAAGCTCGAGGAGATCGAGGGCTACGGCGCCACCTCCGTGCGCAACCTCTTCGCCGCGATCGAGAGCCGGCGCAGAATTGCGCTGGAGCGTTTCGTCTATGCGCTCGGCATGCGCCATGTCGGCGAAACCACCGCGCTCGCGCTGGCACGCGGCTACGGCTCGTGGGGGGCGTTCCACGACGCCTGCCTCAAGGTCGCCAAGGGCGACGAGGAGGCGATGGCGGACATGGATGCGCTCGACCAGATCGGCGACACCGTGATCAAGAGCATCGCCGACTATTTCGGCGAGAGCCACAACCGCGGCATCGTCGAGCGCCTGACCAGGGAAGTCGAGATCGTCGACGCCGAGAAGCCGAAGAGCAACTCGGCCGTCGCCGGCAAGACCGTGGTGTTCACGGGTTCGCTGGAGAAGATGACGCGCGATGAAGCCAAGGCCACCGCCGAGCGTCTAGGGGCCAAGGTGTCGGGCTCGGTGTCGAAGAAGACCGATCTCGTCGTCGCCGGCCCCGGCGCTGGCTCGAAGCTCGCCGAGGCCAACAAGCACGGCGTCAAGGTGTTGACCGAAGACGAGTGGCTGAAGCTGATCGGGGAGTGAGGTGGGCGGCTTATCCTCCTGCTCCGCTGTCATCGCCCGCGCAGGCGGGCGATCCAGTACGCCGCGGCCTCTCCGTATCCCTGCACCGTCTCTGGAATACTGGATCCCCCGCCTTCGCGGGGGATGACACCGAGGGTGTTGCAACGGCAGTCGCTCACCGCGACAGCTACATCATCCCGCTCTCTTCCTCCTCCGCCTGCTCGATCAGCGTCTCGCTCACCACGATCTCGCGGCGGGGGACGACGAAGATCATCATGCAGGCGCAGAGCAGCGAGATCGCGAGAACCGCGGAGGTCAGCGGTAGCGTCGTCGAGGAGTGGCCGCCGAGATAGGCGCCGAATTGCGACATCAGCGCGCCGATGCCCTGCTGGAGGAAGCCCATCGCGCCCGACGCGGTGCCGGCCGCTTCAGGGCGGATGCTGATCGCACCCGCGGCGGAATTCGCCATCACGAAGGCATTGCCGGCCATCACGATCATCTGCGTGCCGAACAGCCAGGCGGGCGCTTCATTCCAGCCGGCAAAACTCCAGAACAGGTTCAAAAGGCTGCCGCCGAGCTGAAGGCCGAGCCCGAACCAGATCAGCTTTTCCAGCGCGTGGCGCGGCGCAAAGCGCACGCAGAGCAGATTGCCGACGAGATAGGCAAAGCCTGACGTCGCAAACCACGCGCCGTATTCGGCGCTGCTGCGGCCCATCTGCGTCACCACGATGTAGGGGCCGCCGCCGGCGAAGGTGAAGATGATCTGCGAGGCCAGCACCTGGCACATCACGTAGCCGACGAAGGCGCGGTTCCTGATCAGGGTGCCGATGTCGGCGCGAAAGCCGCTGCCGGCGGCGCGGCTGCGCCGCGTTTCCGGCAGCGCCACGGCGATGCCGACGGCGACCGCGACTGCGCCGATGGTGATGGCGTAGAAGATCGCGCGCCAGCCGAACGCGGTCTCGATCAGGCCGCCGGTGAGCGGCGAGAGCATCTGTCCGATCATCAGGGCCGCGACGACGAGGCTGATCATGGAGGCGACGCGCTGGCGCTCGTAGATGTCGCGGATGATGGCGCGGCTCACCACCATGCCGGTGGCGCCGCCGAGCGCCTGGAAGAAGCGCGCGGCGATCAGCTGCGGCAGGTTCTGCGCGAAGATGCAGGCAACGCTCGCCGCTACCATCAGCGCGAGCCCTGCGAGCAGCACCGGGCGCCGCCCGAACTTGTCCGACAGCGGCCCCATGATCAGCTGCGAGCAGGCGATGCCGACCATGAAGAGCGACACCGTCATCTGCGCGACCGAGATGTCGCTGCCGAAGTTCGTCGCCAGCACCGGGAGCGCCGGAACCAGCATGTAGAGCGAGATCGGCGCAATGCCGGTCATGACGACGAGCAGCAGCAGCACCACCCGCGAGGTCGCGATGGTCTTCATTGCCGCTTCCGGCGGCCTGCTGATCATGCCGTGCATGCGTGTCCGTCTCTGACAGGTTCGAATCGGACTGTAGCTTGCTCGCGCAAGACCGATATCGGCGTTTCGGAATGCGGCTATACGGATTCCGGGACGGTTATGATGAGGGCACGATGGCGACCGATTGGGCGCGCGTCTCGTTCCACAAATGCGGTGTCATTCCCCGCGAAGGCGGGGAATCCAGTATTCCAGCGGCAGCAGTTCTATACGGAGAGGCCGCGGCGTACTGGATGCCCCGCCTTCGCGGGGCATGACAGTTGTTGTGGGGAAGCAGCCGTGCGCAAATCGCGTAGTGCTATGCGCCGAGGAATGACGACCTTACGCCTTCAGCTCCGCCGTCGCCTGATCGAGCCACGCTTTCGTTGTCTCGTCCAGCGCCGGCCCTACCGCGGCCCTTACACGCGCGTGGTAGGCATTGAGCCAGTCGAGCTCGTCGCGGCTCAGCATGGCGACGTCGATCAGCCGGCGGTCGATCGGCGCCAGGGTCAGCGTCTCGAACGCGTTCATCGGCTTCTCGGCGCCCTTGATGTCGGCGGCGACCACGAGCTCGAGGTTCTCGATGCGGATGCCGAAACCGTCGGTCTTGTAGTAGCCGGGCTCGTTGGAGAGGATCATGCCGCGCTTCAGCGGCGTGGTGCCGAGCTTCGAGATCCGCGCCGGCCCTTCATGGACGCTGAGATAGCTGCCGACGCCATGGCCGGTGCCGTGCTCGAAATCGACGCCGGCGGCCCAGAGATATTGCCGCGCCAGCGTGTCGAGCTGAGCGCCATTGGTGCCGTCGGGGAAGATCGCGCGCGCGATCGCGATATGGCCGCGCAACACGCGGGTGAAGCGGTCGCGCATCTCGCTCGTGGGCTCGCCGACCGCCATGGTGCGCGTCACGTCGGTGGTGCCGTCTTCATATTGCGCACCGGAATCGATCAGCAGCAGGTCGCCGGGCGCGATGCGCCGGTTGCTCTTGCGGGTGACGCGATAATGCACGATGGCGCCGTTCGGGCCGGTGCCCGATATGGTCGGAAACGACACGTCCTTCAGCGCGCCGGTGTCGCGGCGGAACGTCTCCAGCGCTTCCACCGCGTCGATCTCGGTGAGCTTGCCGCTGGGCGCTTCGCGATCGATGAAGGCGAGGAAGCGCGCCAGCGCCACGGCATCGCGGCGATGCGCCGTCTGCGTGCCCCTGATCTCGGTCGCGTTCTTGACCGCCTTGAGCAGCGCAATCGGATCGCCGCCGCGCACAGGCTTGCCGCCGGCGCCGGCGATCAGCCGGCTCAGCGCATCGGCCGCGGTGGCATTGTCGAGCGCGATCGCGGCGCCGCTCTTGGCCAGCGCCATCAACGTCGGCGCCATCGCATCGGGCTCGCGCACGTCGGCCGACTGCTCGAGATGGTCGCGCGTCAGGTTGGAGAGCTTGCGGTGGTCGATGAAGATGGTCGGACGTCCCTCCTTCGGTACCAGCGCGTAGGACAGCGGCAGCGGGGTATGCGCGACGTCGGCGCCGCGGATGTTGAAAGTCCAGGCCACGGCATGGCTGTCCGACAGCACCAGCGCGTCAGCGCCGACCTTGGCGATCTCGCTTTTGATCTGCGCCAGCTTCTCGGCCTCGCCGATGCCGGCATGTTGCATTCCGTGCACGGCGACGGGAGCAACCGGCGGCTGCGGCCGGTCGTGCCAGACCGCGTCCACCGGATTGCTGTCGACCGCCACCAGCTCGGCGCCGGCCTTGGTGCAGGCGGCGGCGAGGCGCTCGGCTGCCGCAAAAGTGTGCAACCAGGGATCAAATCCGAGGCGGTCGCCGGGTTTCAGATGCGCCGACACCCAGCTCTCCGGCGGAGGGTCGATCAGCGATTCCACCGCCCAGGCCTTTGCGTCGACCTGCTTGGCCGCCTGGATCGTGTAGCGGCCGTCGACGAACAATGCGGCCTCGTGGGCCAGCACCACCGCCAGGCCCGCCGATCCGGTAAAGCCGGTCAGCCAGGCGAGCCGCTCTTCCGAAGGCGCCACATATTCGTTCTGCTGCTGGTCGGCGCGCGGAATGACGAAGCCGGTCAGTTTGCGGCGGGCGAGTTCTTCGCGGAGCGCGGCAAGGCGCGCCGTCAATGCGACGCCGGCCTCGGGCTCCTCGAATGTCTGGAAGTGTGCTTCGAACATGGTGGATCACTTTAGGATCATGGGGATCGCTCCGCAATGTAGACGCATTCGCGGCGCATCTGGCATGGACTGTGCTTGAAAAAGTTCCGCTTGAGTCGAGTGGAGTAAAGGGATGCAGCCTTTGAGCTCCGTCCGGATAACAGGGAAATTCGAGCAAGTGTTTCTACTCAACGGCGAGGGGACACACGATGCCAGCGTTCACGTTTGAGAAGATTTCGCCGCCGGCCCGCCGGGCCCCGGCCGCAACGACACCGAAGAAGCCGCGCGGTCTCATCAGCCAGATGATCGACCGTATCGCCGAGCGCCGCGCGAGGCGCGTCTTGCAGGGTGATCGCGCAATGCGGCGGGACGAGAAGCCGGCGGAGTAGCGTGGCGATGGCGATGTCGTCGTAGGGTGGGCAAAGGCGCAGAGCGCCGTGCCCACCATCTCCCCACCATCGCAGGTGAACTCGGTGGGCACGCTTCGCTTTGCCCACCCTACGCTGTTCACTGCTGCACTTCACCCGACCTTCCGCAGCAGCAGGCTGCTCCACCCCTCGATCCGCAAATGCCGCAGCGGCACGAGGCCACGTGCGCGATAGGCGGCGATCACGGCGGGGGCCTGGTGCGTCAGCAGGCCGGAGAGGATGACGCGCGCCCCGGGCGCAAGGTGCCGCGCCATCGGGCTCGCCAGGTGCCGCAGCGGATTGGCAAGGATGTTGGCCAGAACCAGGTCGAACTGGCCCGCCCGGGCAAAATCCGGCGCGGCGAAGCCGGTGGCGCGGATCACCCGCACATGGTGACCGACTTCGTTCAGCCGGCCGTTCTCGGCCGCCACCCGCACCGAGGGCGGGTCGATGTCGGAGGCAAGCACGGCGCGATGCAGCGCCTTCGCGGCCGCGATCGCCAGCACGCCGGTTCCGGTGCCGAGGTCGAGCACGTTGCTCGGGCGGGAACTCTTCAGGACATGGTCAAGCAGGAGTAAACAGCCGCGCGTGGTGCCGTGATGGCCGGTGCCGAAGGCGAGCGCCGCCTCGATCTCGATCTTGAGCTTGTTCGGCGCGACGCGGTCGCGGTCATGGCTGCCGTGCACGACGAAGCGTCCGGCCGGCACCGGGACGAGATCTTCCAGGCTGGCCTTGACCCAGTCCTTGGCTTCGACGGTATCGAAGGCAAGCGTGTCGGCGATGTCATTTCCTGCCGAATTTACAACGAGTTCGCGCAGCCAGGCCTGGTCCGGCGCATCCGCAAAATGCAGCGTGACGTCCCATTGTCCGTCCGGCCGCTCGAACGCGGCGACCGCCGCATCGCCCTCGAAGAACACCTCGGTGAGCACGTCGACGACGCGCCGGGCAGCGGTCTCGCTGCCGATCGAAAAACTGGCGCGATGGGTCGGGGAAAGCTGCATGCTAGGGTCCCGTCAGGTTCAATTTTTGGAACTTTTGTTCCCGATTTTTCGCACAACTTGCAATTCCGGGATTAACCCGCCCGCAGGTTGCACCCCGTAGATTTGCGGATGTTGGGGCGAACCAACACAGCTTGAAATAGAAACGGAGGCGAGTCTTGACGCGCATGGTTTTGAAGTTCTGGTCCGATGAGTCCGGTGCGACCGCAATCGAGTACGGCCTTATCGCGGCCGGCATCGCGCTCGCGATCATCACCGTGGTGAACGGCCTGGGTACCACGATGAACGATAAGTTCACTTCGATTAGCACCTCATTGAAATAATTTCCGCCTCCCATTTTCCAGCGGGGGCTACTTTCTTCTTAGGCCGTTTTTTGACGATCGCCCGCACAGGGAATTGCCCCTGGCGGGCGAAGTCGTTTTCCCGCGTGCGATTCCCGGCCGGTATCCACCGCTTGTCCGCCATTTGCCAGAGCGTTATCCACCGGCTCTTCCCCGTCATTGCCCGGCGGTTTTGCACCGCCGTTCCCCAGACTTGTCCCGATGGTCTGGTGCCGCCATCCCCTTCCTGGGCAAACACCTGCCAACAGGCTTGTCCACAGCCCATCCACAGACCTATCCACGGCTTCCGAACAGCGAGCGGTGATCCCGCAGGATCGTCTGTGCCGCATTGTGGCCGGGAGCTCCGGTGACGCCGCCCCCGGGATGGGCGCCGGAGCCGCAGTGATAGAGGCCTTTCAGCGGCCCGCGATAATCGGCATGGCCCAGCATCGGCCGGGCCGAGAACAGCTGGTTCAGCGTTAGCGCGCCGTGGAAGATGTCGCCGCCGAGGAGGCCGAACTGCCGTTCGAGATCGAGCGGTGACAGGATCTGGCGGCCGAGCACGCTTGACGCAAAACCCGGCGCGTAGCTGTCCACCGTCGCGATCATGAGATCGGCGACCTCGTCGCGATGGTCGTCCCAGGATTTCCCTTCAGGCAACTCCGGCGCGACGTGCTGGCAGAACAGGCTCGCGACATGCTTGCCTGCGGGCGCCAGCGTGTCGTCGAGCGTGGAGGGGATCAGCATCTCGACCACGGGTTCGCGGCTCCAGCCCAGCGCGCGCGCATCGAGAAAGGCCCGGTCCATGTAGGGAAGGCTCGGCGCCAGGATGATGCCCGAGGTGAGGTGATCTCCGTCATCCGGCAGCGCCGTGAAGGAGGGCAGGCGGTCCAGCGCCACGTTCATGCGGAAGGTGCCGGAGCCGTTCTTCCAGTGGCGGATGCGGGCGAGGAAGTCCTTCGGCAGGGCGTCGGCCGCGATCAGCCGCGTATAGAGCAGCTTTGGATTGACGTTGGCCGCGACATATTTCGCGCGGATCGTCGCGCCGTTCTCCAGCACGACGCCGACGGCGCGGTCGCGTTCGACGATCACTTCGCGCACGCCGGCATCCGTGTCAATCGCGACGCCCCGACCCTGCGCGGCGCGCGCCATGGCTTGCGTGATCGCGCCCATGCCGCCGATGGCATGGCCCCAGACGCCCTTCTTGCCGTTCACCTCGCCGAAGGCGTGATGCAGCATCACATAGGCCGAGCCGGCGGCGTAGGGGCTGGCATAATTGCCGACGATGGCATCGAAGCCGAACAGCGCCTTGACCAGATCATGCTCGAACCGCTCGTCCAGCATCTCGCCGGCCGAGCGGGTGAAGAGATCGAGCAGGCTGCGGCTTTGCTCCAGCGTCAGGCCGCGCAGGATGTTGGCGCTCTGCAACGCGTTCACGGCCTCGCGGATCGCGTTCGTGCCAAAACCGTCGAGCAGGTTCGGCGGCGCGCGCAGCACGAATTGGCGCAGCACGTCGGCGATGTCTTCCAGCTCGCGCGAGAAGCCGTCGTGTGCATCCGCATCACGCGCGCTCAGCCGCGCGACTGACGCTTTCGTCCGTCCCTCGCCGGTGAGCAGATAGCTGCCGTCCGGCGCGGGCAGAAAATTCTGCGCCCGGCGCTCGACGATTCGCAGGCCCTGCTCGGCAAGCTTGAGGTCGCGGATCACCTGCGGATTGAGCAGGCTCACGGTGTAGGCTGCGACAGAATTGCGGAAACCCGGATGAAACTCCTCCGTGACCGCCGCTCCGCCGACCACCTTGCGACGCTCGACCACGCGCACGCGCAGGCCCGCCATCGCGAGATAGGCCGCGCAGGTGAGGCCGTTATGGCCAGCGCCGATGATGACAACGTCGGTTTCGGTCATGATGTCCCTGGCGTCATTCCGGGGCGCGCGAAGCGCGATCCGGAATCTCGAGGTTCCGGGTTCGATGCTTCGCATCGCCCGGAATGACATCTCTATATCAAGCATTCCTCGCTGCAACATCACGAGACCCTTTATTGCCCGTTCAGGCGTGGTGTGCTCCATTGCGCGCGCCCGGCGCCCGCCGGAATTTAGCCGGAGATTCCATGGATTCGATCGTGCAACCCGCCGCCACGGAGCAGCCGTCGTCGTCGCGCAACCGGCTGTTGCTGGCGGTTTACACCGCTGCGATCTTCGTCAGCGCGCTGCTCCTGTTCTCGGTGCAGCCGCTGTTCACGAAGATGGTGCTGCCGCGGCTCGGCGGCTCGCCGGCGGTGTGGTCGGTCGCCATGGTGTTCTTCCAGTCGCTGCTGCTGGCCGGCTACGCCTATGCGCATCTCTTGATGCAGGTGAGGAACCGGATCGTTCCGGTGGTGGTGCATCTGGTGTTGCTGGTCCTGGCCTTTGCTACGCTGCCGCTCGGCATTGCCACCGCCTATGGTGAGCCGCCCGCGTCGGGCTATGCGGTCTGGCTGCTCGGCCTGTTCGTGGTCTCGATCGGGCTGCCGTTCTTCGCGCTCGCCGCCAACAATCCGCTGCTGCAGGCCTGGTTCGTCCGCACCGGCCATCCCGCCGGGCACGATCCGTATTTCCTCTATGCGTCCTCCAACATCGGCAGCTTTCTCGCGCTGTTATCCTATCCGTTCCTGCTGGAACCGGTGTTCACGCTGCATACGCAGAACCGCTTCTGGACCGGCGGCTATGGCCTCCTGATCGTCCTGATCGCCGCCTGCGGCGTGCTGTTGTTGCGCTCGCCAAAACTGGCGGTGGTCGATGCACGAACCGAGGAGATCAATGCGCCGGCACCCGGCCTCGTGACGCGGCTGCGCTGGATCTTCCTCGCCGCGGTGCCGTCGGGCCTGCTCATCGCCGTCACCGCGCACATCTCCACCGACGTCGCGGCGGCGCCGCTTCTGTGGGTGCTGCCGCTGTCGCTGTATTTGCTCACCTGGGTGGTGGTGTTCCAGTCGCGGCCGCTGCTGCCGCACAAATGGATGCTGATGCTCCAGCCGGTCGCGATCGCGGGCGTCGTCTTCCTGCTGGCCTTCGGCGGCGAACAGAATCTGCTGCTGACGCTCGGCGGTCATCAACTGTGCTTCTTCGTCATCGCCATGGCCTGTCACGGCGAATTGGCGCGGACCCGGCCGGCCGCCAAATATCTCACCGGCTTCTATGTCGCGCTGTCGTTCGGCGGCATGGTCGGCGGCCTCTTTGCTGGCCTCGTTGCTCCATTCACCTTCTCGTGGATCGCCGAATATCCGATCCTGATCGCGCTCGCGGCGCTGTGCCGCCCGTCCGCCAACGAGCGTCTTGCCGGCATCGTCAAATGGTACTGGCTGGCGCTCGCCGCGCTCGCGGTGGCACTCGTTGCGCCGTCCTACACCACAGGCAGCCTCTCGATCTGGTTCGAGGACCACCGCGTCTGGGTCGCGGGCTCCGTCGGCGTGCTCGCTGCGCTGCTGACGCTGGCGCTCAATGCCGGCCGCTGGAAGATCTTTGCCACGGTTGCGCTCGCGCTGGCGTTGATCCGTGTCTATCCGGCGGACGAGGGCCGCGTCACCACCGTGCGAAGCTTCTTCGGCGTCCACAAGATCGTGGAGACGCCCGGCGGCTATTTCCATGTGCTGATGCACGGCACCACGATCCATGGCGCCGAGCGCTTCCGCAACAATGACGGCACGCCGGTCACCGGCCGGCCCGAGCCGATCACCTACTATCACAAGGACGGCGGCATCGGTCAGGCCATCACCGCGCTCCGCGAGCGCAAGGGGGCGCCGTTGAAGGTCGCCGCGATCGGCGTCGGATCGGGTACGCTGGCCTGTGCCGCCGAGCCCGGGGAGAGCTGGAAATTCTTCGAGATCGACCAGTCGATGGTCGACGCGGCGCGCGACCCGAAGAATTTCCGCTACATCTCGAGCTGCCTGCCGGACCTGAAGCCGGTGATCGGGGACGCCCGTCTGACCTTCGCGAAGGAGCCGGACGGCGCCTATGACTTGATCATCGTCGATGCCTATTCGTCGGATGCGATCCCGATCCATCTTGCGACCGAGGAGGCGATGAAGATCTACAAGGACAAGCTCGCGCCCCAGGGGGCCGTGGTGATGCACGTCTCCAACCGGCATCTCGATCTCGAAACCGTCGTGGTTGGCATCGCCGATGCCAACGATCTCAAGAGCTGGGTCTTCAACGAGGATTCCGGGCGGGATGGCGATTACATCTTCTCGACCGACGTCGTCATCTCCGCGCGCGAGGACGCCGACGTCGGGAAGATCGCCTCGTCCAAGGTCTGGGAGCAGACCGAAGCCGACGACAGGGTGCGGGTCTGGACCGACGATTATTCCAACATCCTCGGTGCGCTGTATCGGCGTTTGAGGGATGGGGAGTAGGGCTGCTTCGTAACTTCGTAGCCCGGATGGAGCCAACGGGTCGGCGCGAAGCGCCGCCCGATGACAGGCTCCGCGTAATCCGGGGCCGCTTTCACGTGGTGGGCACTGGTCCCGGATTGCGCTGCGCTCCATCCGGGCTACGCGGATAGAGCGTTTATCGGAGAACTATGGCTGCACCGGTGTCCCCGCCGGCAGCGCAATTCCCCTCTCGCCCGCCACCTGCCGCAACAGGTCGGGCCTGTCCGAGATGATCCCGTCGACGCCGATCTCGATCATGCGCGCCATGTCCTCAGGCTTGTTGACCGTCCAGACCACGACGCGCAGCCCGAGCCCGTGAGCTTCCGAGACGAGTGCCGCAGTCACGTCGCCGAAATAGGGCGACCAGATCGCGCCGCCCGCAGCCTTGATGGTGCGCGGCAGCGAGCCGCCGTGATCGGCCGGACTGAAACCCGCAGTCCATTTGGTGGCCTTGTCCAGCGCGATCGTCTGGCCCGAGCCGCGCTGCAGCGTCAGGTATACGGTCGGAATGTTCGGGGCCTGCCGCTGGACGAGCTGCAGGGTCCTCCAGTCGAACGACTGGATCATGACGCGTTCGGAAATCTTCTCGGCCTCGATCAGCCCGAGCAGTTTGGCGACAAAGCCTTGCGGGTCGAGGGATTCGTCCGGGTGGTTCGGATCGATCTTGGTCTCGATGTTGAAGCGCACGCGATCGTTGCCGGACTTGCGCACCAGTGCGAACAGCTGCCTCAGGGTGGGAATGCGTGTCCCCGGCACTGCGCGCTGCTCGGGGAATTGCCTGGCGTAAGAACTGTCCGGCCGGATCTGGCCGACGTCATAGGTCCTGACATCGGCGAACTGCAATTTCACGAAGGGCGTACCGGGAGGAGCGACATAGGCGCCGTTCGCATCCCGCGCGAGATCGGGATTGAGCCCGCGTTCATGCGAGATGATGACCTCGCCATCGGCGGTCACGCCGACGTCGAGCTCCAGCGTATCCACGCCCATCGACAGCGCGTTGGCGAAGGCCGGCAGGGTGTTTTCCGACAACAGCGCCCGGCCGCCGCGATGCGCCTCGAGATCGAAGGCCATGGCCGGTCCCGCTGTCAAAACCCAGAGCAAAGTCAGAACGGTCGTGGCACGTGATGACATGGTGCCTCGAATGGCGATCGGGTGTTCGTGCTGACCGGCGAGGGGCCGTTGATGGCGACGGCGGACGGCCACCACATTAGTTCTGATAGTAGTAGCCGCGCGGCTGGTAGTACTGCCGGGGCTGCGGCTGATAATAGCCCTGCTGGCCGTAGCCCTGATTGTAATATTGCTGCGCCGGCTGATGATAAACCTGCGCGTCATAGAGCGGGCGGCTGGCCGAACGCGGCGCCGGATAGCGCGTGCCGGTGTCGCTGCCGTCGGCCGGGTAGATGTAGTTGTCGTCCTGCGGCATGTAGCGGGGGGTGGGCTGCGCCGGCGGCGCCAGGCTCACGGGATCGCCTGAAGTGGCGTATTGCTCTTCGGCAGGCTGCGGGGCGCGGGCCACCGCATTGTTGGTGCGGCCGCGCGGATTGCGCGCCAGTGCCACCTGTGCCGAGCCGGTCAGCGTCACCGTGGTGTTGAGCACGCCCTGCTGCTGCACCAGCGCATAGAGCGTCGATGCGTTCTGGCGCGACAGCCGCACGCAGCCATGGGAGGCCGGCGCGCCGAGACGGCCGACCGAGTCCGTGCCGTGGATGGCGTGCCCGATCTTGGTGAAGAAGATCGCGTGCGGCATCGGCGCGTCGTCGAATTCCTTGGAGTAGTGATCCTCTTCCATGCGGAAGGCGCGGAACGCTCCGTTCGGCGTCTCGCGCGAGGGAATGCCCGTCGACACCGGCCAGCGATAGCGCGCGACGCCGTCGACGGCGACGGTCATCTGCTGATTGTCCTTGTCGACCGTGATCTCGACCTTGGCCTGCGCGGTGCCCGCGCTCAAAAGCAGCAGGGATGTGAAAGCAATAAAAAACGAACGCATCTGAAAACGCATTTGAGTTCTGGCCTCCGGCCTGTTCACGCAAGCGCCGCGGCTCTCCGTCCCCCGGCGTGCACTATGCCTGCAATCCGGCTTTCGTTCCAGCAGCCGGCCCAGCCATCGTTAACGTGATGCCTGATGTAAGCAAGGCCGCTTTGTGCCGCGCTGGCTCTGGCGGCATTGACATTTTCGCGAGCGGAAGTGCGTTCACGACGCCGACAATTCGTCACAAAGGCGCAACCATTTGGCCGCTCAGGGCGTTGATGATGGCCTGCCTGACAGGCGGTTTTCGCCGCCGTTTACCTCGTGCATTTCCCTTGGGATCGAAGATGAACAAAGTCCGTATCGCGGCTGCGCCATTGCCGGCCGGTTTACCAGTCCGCCTGCTTTTCGCAGCGGCCGCCATCTTGCTCGCACTGTTATCGCTGCCGCAAGCTGGGCATGCCCAGGGCATCGTGCGCGGTGCCCAGGAAGGCGCCCATGAAGGCAACCGCATTGCCGGCCCGGTGGGCGGTGTGGTCGGAGGAGCGGTCGGCGCCGGTGTCGGCGGCGCCGTGGGCGCCGTCGAGGGCGTGCTCGGCATTCCCCACCGTCACTACCGCCATTGCCGTGGGTATTATGACGGCTATCACCGTTTCCATTGTTATCGCTAGCCGCTGGTCATTCCGGAGCGCGACGAAGTCGCGAGCTTTGATGCGCAATTGCGCATCAGAGAATCCATTCATCCACTAACTCTGTCGTACGATGGATTCCGGGTTCGCGCTACGCGCGCCCCGGAATGACGGCGGGGGTCAATTCTTCAGCCGGTACCCGGTGCGGAAAATCCACCAGATCGTGACCAGGCAGATCACAAGGAACGCCGTCGTCATGCCGATGCTGACGGATACGCTCACGTCCGCAATCTCGTAGAAGCTCCAGCGGAAGCCGGAGATCAGATAGACGACCGGGTTGAGCAGCGCCACCGTGCGCCAGGTGGGCGGCAGCATGTCGATGGAATAGAAGCTGCCGCCGAGGAAGGTCAGCGGCGTCACCACCAGCATCGGGATCATCTGCAGCTTCTCGAACCCGTCGGCCCAGATGCCGATGATGAAGCCGAACAGGCTGAACGTCACCGCCGTCAGCACCAGGAAGGTCAGCATCCAGACCGGATGGTGAATATGCAACGGAACGAAAAGCCCGGCGGTGGCGAGGATGATCAGGCCGAGGATGATCGACTTGGTCGCGGCGGCGCCGACATAGCCGAGCACGATCTCGAAATAGGAGATCGGCGCCGACAGGATCTCGTAGATCGTGCCGGTGAATTTCGGGAAGTAGATGCCGAACGAGGCGTTGGCGATGCTCTGCGTCAGCACCGAGAGCATGATCAGGCCCGGCACGATGAAGGTGCCGTAGCTGACGCCCTCGACCTGGCTGATGCGCGAGCCGATCGCGGCGCCGAACACCACGAAATAGAGCGAGGTGGAGACTACCGGCGAGACGATGCTTTGCAGCAGCGTGCGCCAGGTGCGTGCCATTTCGAACAGATAGATGGCGCGGATGGCGCGGTGATTCATGACGTCCTCACGAGATCGACGAAGATGTCCTCGAGCGACGATTGCGTCGTGTCGAGATCGTTGAAGCGGATGCCGGCGGTGCGCAGGTCGCTGAGCAGGCTGGTGATGCCGGTGCGCTCGCCCTTGGTGTCGTAGTCGTAGACCAGCGTCGCGCCGGAATCGCAGAGGTCGAGCTCGTAATGGCCAAGGCTCTCCGGCAGCGAGGTGATCTTGTTCTGCAAATGCAGCGTCAGCCGCTTCTTGCCGAGCTTCTGCATCAAGGTCGCCTTGTCCTCGACCAGCACGATCTCGCCCTTGTTGATGACGCCGATGCGGTCGGCCATCTCCTCGGCTTCCTCGATGTAGTGCGTGGTGAGGATGATGGTGACGCCGGACTGCTGCAGGGTGCGCACCACCTCCCACATGCCCTTGCGCAGCTCGACGTCGACGCCGGCGGTGGGCTCGTCCAGGAACAGGATCTGCGGCTCGTGCGAGAGCGCCTTGGCGATCATCACGCGGCGCTTCATGCCGCCGGAGAGCGTGATGATCTTGCTGTCCTTCTTGTCCCACAGCGAGAGGTCCTTGAGCACCTTCTCGACATGATCAGGGTTCTTCGGCTTGCCGAACAGGCCGCGGGAGAAGCTCACGG
Source organism: Bradyrhizobium sp. CCBAU 11361 (assembly GCF_028128935.1). Classification (NCBI taxonomy): domain Bacteria; kingdom Pseudomonadati; phylum Pseudomonadota; class Alphaproteobacteria; order Hyphomicrobiales; family Nitrobacteraceae; genus Bradyrhizobium; species Bradyrhizobium sp. CCBAU 11361. The sequence goes on along the minus strand of NZ_LBJZ01000181.1, from coordinate 66,007 downwards.
TCGCCCATACGCTCTCGAAGGCGTCGGTGTGGAGTTCCTGCGGCACGAGGCCGATCAGCGAGCGCGCCTTGCGGTAGGAGGTCTGGATGTCCTCGCCGCCGACGAGGACTTTTCCCTCGCTCGGATTGGCGATGCCGCAGATGATCGAGATCAGCGTGGTCTTGCCGGCGCCATTGGGCCCGAGCAGCGCGAAGATCTCGCCGCGCTTGATATCGAGATTGACGTTCTTGAGCGCCTTGAAGCCGGACCCATAGGTCTTCGACAGATTGGCGACGGAAATGATGGATGACATGATGGCCGGCAGGATGGGGAAGGGAGCCTGGAACCCGCCCGGGCGGGCAGGTCAGCGGGTGCCCTGACATAGGAATGGCCTTGCCGGGTCGCAATTGGCTGGAGAAAAATGGTCTCAAAACAGGCCCTTCGGTGGCAGGTTCCGGGCAAGTGTTGCGCGATGGTCACGGCCTGCGGCTAAGATTGTCGCTCACGCGGCTCTTTGTTGCGTCTGCGAGCGGGCCATGGCTACGATTCCGCCCGATCGCAAAGCGTATTGTCCCCAGGGAATCCATCGATGAGACCGAACGGCCGTCACACCGCCGGCGCCAGCCAGTTGCCCGCCATCCGTGTGTGGGCGATGTGCCTGCTCCTGCTGTCAGCTGTTGCCATGAGCCCGACCACCGCGAAGGCGGCGCCGACGAGCCAGGCCGCGGCCGCGACCACGCATGTCTACCTGCTCCGCGGCGTGCTCAACATCTTCTCGATGGGGCTCGACACGATCGGCTCCCGGCTCCAGGCGCAGGGCATTCCGGTAACGGTTGCCAATTTCGTCTCCTGGTCCTCGCTTGCCGATGAGGCCGCGACCGCCTACAAGGCCGGCCGCATCAAGACCATCGTCCTGGTCGGCCATTCCTCGGGTGCGACTGCGCTGCCGGACATGATCGCCAAGCTCAACCAGCTCGGCGTGCCCGTGAAGCTCGCGATCGGCCTCGATTCGGTGTTCAAGACCAAGCTCTCGACCGGCGCCGAACGCTACATCAACATCTATATCGGCGATGGTCCCGGTGAGCCGGTGCGGGCCGCGGCCGGCCTGCGCGGCAAGCTCGACAATGTCGACGTGCGCGGCACCGGCGTCGGCCACATCTCGATCGACAAGAACGAGGCGATCCAGCGCCGCGTCATCGCCGAGATCGACGCCGCGATCATGCGCTCGCGCGCCCCGGCGCCGGTTGCCGAACCCGGCGCACCCAGGCAGGCGCGCTCGGCGGCAGCGACGGCGCCGGCCAGGAACTAGGGCGAGTTTGCGCGACGGGCTGATGTCCGTCGCGCAGCGATCTTTCCGGCAAGCGCAGAGATCGCGAGGGGCGGCAGTGAGCGTGTGCGCGTCATCCCGCGCTCCCTCGTCATCTCATGAAGGCGCGAATGGCATCCGCGATCTCGCCTGCATGCGTTTCCAGCGCAAAATGACCGGTGTCGAAGAACTGCACGACGGCGTTGGGATTGTCGCGCTTGAACGCTTCGGCGCCGGGCGGAATGAAGAACGGATCGTTCTTGCCCCAGACCGCGAGGAACGGCGGCTTGTGCTTGCGAAAATATTCCTGGAATGACGAATAGAGCGCGACATTGCTCTTGTAGTCGCCGAACAGATCGAGCTGGATATCGTCGGAGCCCGGACGCGCCAGGTAGAAGTTGTCGAGGTTCTGGCCGTCTGGCGACACCATGGTCGCATCAGGGACGCCATGCGTGTACTGCCAGCGTGTCGCCTCCGGCACGAGGAAAGCGCGCAGCGCATCGCGGTTGGCTGGCGACGGATCCTGCCAATAGGCCTTGATCGGTGTCCAGCCGTCGCTGAGGCCATCCTCATAAGCGTTGCCGTTCTGCGAGATGATCGCCGTGATCCGCTCAGGATGGCGCAACGCGAGCCGGAAACCGGTCGGCGCGCCGTAGTCGAAGACATAAACGGCGAAGCGATCGAAGCCGATCACTTCGGTGAACCGCTCGATCACGCGCGCGATATTGTCGAATGTGTAATTGAATGTTTCGCGCGCGGGCATGTCGGACTGGCCGAAGCCGGGAAGGTCCGGGGCCACGATGTGAAACTTGTCCGCAAGCAGCGGGATCAAGTCGCGGAACATGTGGCCGGCGCTCGGGAAACCGTGCAGGAGCAGAAGCTTCGGCGCCCCCGAAGGCCCGGCCTCGCGATAGAAGACCTTGAATCCGTCGACGTCGGCGGTGCGATATCGGGTGGAGGTCATGGCAGTCTCCGTTCCTGGCAAGTGATGTTCAAGTGATGTTGTTGACGTGAGTGGGTTTGCTGGACGCCGGACGCGCTAATTGCCGCTCACGGCGCGGACCGCGTCGCGAATGATATGGGCAACAGCCGCGGGCGCCGTGACGCTGGGCGTGTGATCGACGGCGAGCGTTCGGATATTCGCCTTCATGCGTTCCGCCATGAAGCGCTGTGTCTCGGGCACGATCATGCGGTCCTGCTCGGCGATCAGGTACCAGGTCGGAATGTCCTTCCACAGCGGGCGGCCGGCCGGGACCGTTATGCAATTCAGCGAGATAGGCCGCTGCACGGATGCCAGCACAGTGTGATCCTGCGCTGAAGCGTTCTGTGCGAAGGCCGCTGCAAAGGCATCCTCAGGCAACCAGATCAGGCCATTGTCATCGGGAGCAAGCTTTGGCGCCTGCGGGTGGGGGACAAGGCGATAGAACACGTCGGCAACCTTCTCCCCCTCCTCCGGCGCAAGGGCTGCGACATAGACCAGCGCCTTCACGCGCGCCGGACGCACAAGTGCGATGACGGCGCCGGCATAGGCGTGCCCGGCAATCACGACCGGGCCTTCAATGCGATCGAGGCTCCGGTTGAGTGCCGCGACATCGTCGGCAAGGGAGGTCAGTGGAAGCGGCGCCGCGTGCGCCTTGATCCCCTCGGCCTCGAGCGCGGTGATGACCCGTGCCCAGCTCGATCCATCCGCCCACGCCCCGTGAGCCAGGACCGCCGTTACACTGCCTCTAGCCATCGCCGCCTCCTTAGTAACCTGTAAAACAACATATATCAGGTTATGTACGCAATGAGTAACTTGTCAATACCAATTTGACAGGTTATGTGAGGATGTTCCGCTTTGGCTGGGAGCCACATGTCAAGCAGACCGCCCGCCATGTTCGTCGCCGACTCACTTGGCCTCGATTTTCTCAATTCGATCGCCACGCCGGTCGATACGCCCGTCGATTGGATCGACGATGGCGATGGGCTGATCGACTGGCTCGCTCAGGCGAGGCTCGTTGCAGTCGACGAGCTCGATGCGATGAAGGCGCGTGCCTTGCCTGGCGAGCTGGACAAGGTCGCGGACCAGGCCCGCGCCTTGCGCGAGTGGTTTCGCGGCTTTGTGGTTGAGCATGCAGGCCGGCCGCTCACCGTGAAGGCGCTGCAGGAGCTCGGTCCGCTGAACAGCCTCTTGGCGCGCGACGACTCGTTCCGACAGATCGCGCGACGTCAGGGTGAGGGCGGGCTTGCGCTGCAAAGAATGCGGCACTGGCGATCGCCCGAATCCCTGCTCTTGCCGGTCGGCGAAGCGCTGGCGAAATTCGTCTGCGACGAGGACTTTTCACACGTGAAGGCGTGCGAGGGCCATAACTGCACGATGCTGTTCGCCGACCACACCCGCAGACGCGCACGACGATGGTGCTCGATGGCGATCTGCGGCAACCGGGCCAAGCAGGCTGCGCACCGCAGCCGGCTCAAGAGCAGGCACTGACCGACGGCAGCGCCACATGCGGCGCAGCTAGGCTGGTCACGTCCGCCGAGGACCTGCGGCCGGCTCGGCGCGCGCATCGAGGCTGCTCATGGCCCCGCGGGATGCGACAATTTCCGTGGTTCCGTGCCCCAAATTCCACCCAATCGGTGGTCACTAAGCCCCAGGGGGAGGCTGCGGCCTCCCGTGGTGGGACTGCTCGACTGATGCTTGATCCAAGGCGAATCTTCGTGCTGGCAGCGGTTGCGCTGCTCGCCTTGAGTACCGGCGTGGCCGTTGCCTCGCCCGCGAAGTCAAAGCCCGCCGCGGTCGCACCCGTCGCTCCGCCGCCACCTCCGCCGGCCGAACCGCTGCCGCCGCCAAAAATCTACCTGTTCCGCGGCGCCATGGGGCCGTTCTTCTCGACCGGCATGGATCGGCTCAGCGAGAAGCTGACCAAGGCCGGCTTCTCCGCCGACGTCTACGAATTCACCATCTGCCGATGGATCGGCGATCGCGCCATCACCAGCTACAAGGAGAGCCCGGCGCCGATCGTGCTGATCGGCCACTCCATGGGCGGGCTGTGCTCGATCGTCATCTCCGAGATGGCGGCCAAGGAGAACATCCCGATCAGCCTCGTCATCGCCATCGATCCCGCGCATGCGACCGGCGACGTGCCGCTCAATGTCGAGCGCTTCATCAACATCTTCCTGTCCGACAGCGTGCTCGGCGGCGGCGATGTCGTGGCCGTGCCCGGCTATCGCGGCCATTACGCGAGCTACGATCTCAAGGAGAACAGCCGCGTCTCGCATATCAACATCGAGAAGTCCGACGACATCCATCGCCAGATCGTCGAGATGGTGACGCAGCTGCCGCGTATCCCCGCGCAGCCCCATGCCGATGCCGTGCCGCTGCGCTATCTCGTGCCGGCGAATACCCTGGTGGAATTGTGGGACTCCGGCATGCGGGTGCCGGTACGCCGCGGCGACACCATGGAGAGCATCGCCGCAGCCAATCGCGTGCCGCTGTGGTCGATCGCGCAGAGCAACTCGCTGGCAGAGAACGCACAGCTCACGCCCGGCCAGTCCATCGTCGTCCCGCGCCATCTGACGCCGCCGGAGCCGACGGCAGCGATGGCGACGCCGCCGCCTCCGCCCGCTGGGCGGAAGTAGGGGGTCTTCGCCTCTCCCCGCGTGCGGGGAGAGGCCGGAATGCGCGCACCGCGCGGATTCCGGGTGAGGGGGACTCTCCGCGAACTCAACGTTCACCGACCCCGCGGAGACTCCCCCTCACCCCAACCCTCTCCCCGCAAGCGGGGCGAGGGAGTGCACCGGCGCTGCCGCGCGGGCTTCAGCCTCACACATTCGACCCGTGGATCGCGTCGATCACGGCGTCGGTCACCTCCTTCGTCGTCGCCTTGCCGCCGACATCGGGTGTCAGCACGCCGGCGGCGCAGACGCGCTCGACGGCCGTCATCAACCGCACCGCGGCGTCCTTCTCGCCGAGATGCTCGAGCATCTGCGCGCCGGTCCAGAAGGTCGCGACCGGGTTGGCGATGCCTTTGCCGGTGATGTCGAAGGCCGAGCCGTGGATCGGCTCGAACATCGAGGGGAAGCGGCGCTGCGGATCGATGTTGCCGGTCGGCGCGACGCCCAGGCTGCCCGCCAGCGCGCCGGCAAGGTCGGAGAGGATGTCGGCGTGCAGGTTGGTCGCCACGATGGTATCGAGGCTCTTCGGATGCAGGGTCATGCGCACCGTCATGGCGTCGACCAGCATCTTGTCCCAGGTGACGTCGGGGAATTCGCCGGCGACCTCGGCTGCGATCTCGTCCCACATCACCATGCCATGGCGCTGCGCATTCGACTTGGTCACGACGGTCAGGAATTTGCGCGGACGCGATTGCGCGAGCTGGAACGCGTAGCGCATGATCCGCGTCACGCCGACGCGGGTGAAGACCGCAACTTCAGTGCCGACTTCTTCGGGCAGGCCCTTGTGGGCGCGGCCGCCCATGCCGGCATATTCGCCTTCGGAGTTCTCGCGCACGATCACCCAGTCGAGATCGCCGACGCCGACATTGCGCAGCGGCGAGGCGACGCCCGGCAGGATCTTGGTCGGCCGCACATTGGCGTATTGGTCAAAGCCCTGGCAGATCGGCAGCCGCAGGCCCCACAGCGTGATGTGATCGGGCACGTCGGGCGCGCCGACCGCGCCGAAATAGATCGCGTCGAACTTCTTCAGCTCCGTGAGGCCGTCGGCCGGCATCATCACGCCGTGCTTCTTGTAATAGTCCGAGCCCCAGTCGAAGGTCTTGACGTTGAACGCGAGGTCGCCGCTGCGCTTGGCCAGCGCCTCCAGCACGCGGACGCCGGCCGAGATGACCTCGGGGCCGATCCCGTCGGCGGGAATTGCTGCGATCGAATGGGTGCGCATGAAGATGCTCCGTTTGAGATGTCAGTGGGATTGCGGGACGGGTTCGACGGGCGCGGACTGCGCACGCGACAATAGCAGGGTCAGGACCGCCGAGAGAACGAGCAGGCCGCTGACGAAATAGAGTCCACCGACAAAACTGCCGGTCTGGTCCTTGATCCAACCGATCATGGCAGGCCCGACGAAGCCGCCAAGATTGCCGATCGAGTTGATGGTGGCGATGCCGGCTGCGGCCGCGGGACCGGACAGGAACAGCGTCGGCATGCTCCAGAGCGGCGGTTTTGCCGAGGAGATGCCGATGTTGACGAGCGCAAGCGCAACCAGCACGGCGACGACGCCGGTCGCAAGGCCGGCATAGGCGAGCCCGGCCGCGGCGATCAGGCAGGCCCACACGACGTGCCAGGTGCGCTCGCCGGTGCGGTCCGAATGCCGCGCCCACAGGATCATGGCGACCACCGCGGCGGTTGCCGGCAGTGCGTTGAGGAAGCCGACCTGGAGCGAGGACAGGCCGAACTGCTTGATGATCTGCGGCGCCCAGACGCCGAGCGTGTAGAGACCGGCCGAGGTGCCGAAATAGATCAGCGCCAGCGCCAGCACCCGCGGATCGGCAAGCCCGCGCCAGATGCTGTGGCTCGCGGTTGCGGCCTTGCTGGTGGTCTCCGCGTTCATGGCCTCGACCAGCCAGCGTCGCTCGTCATGAGCGAGCCATTTCGCCTTCTCGGGCCGGTCGGTCAAGAAGCCCAGCACGACGAAGCCGAGCAGCACGGCCGGCAGCGCCTCCAGCACGAACAGCCATTGCCAGCCCTTGAAGCCGAGCAGCCCGTCCATCTCCAGCAACGCGCCCGATATCGGCGATCCCAGCACGGTGGAGAGCGGCGCTGCCGCCATGAACAGCGCGGTCACCGCGGCGCGCTGGCGCGCCGGGAACCAGTAGGAGAGGTAGAGGATGATCCCGGGAAAGAAGCCGGCTTCGGCGACGCCGAGCAGGAAGCGCAGGATGTAGAAGCCGGTCGGCCCCTGCACGAAAGCCATTGCCGCCGAGACGAGGCCCCACGTGATCATCACCCGCGCGATCCAGATCCGCGCGCCGATCTTGTGCAGGATGATGTTGGAGGGCACCTCGAACAGGAAATAGCCCCAGAAGAAGATGCCGGCGCCGAAGCCGTAGACCGCGGGCGACAGGCCGATGTCCTTGTTCATCGTCAGCGAGGCGAAGCCGATATTGACGCGGTCGATGAAGGCCACGAAGTAGAGCAGCATGATGAAGGGAACGATGCGCCAGGTGATCTTGCGCAGCACGCGCGTCTGAATCTCGCTCGCCACCCTGGCCTCCCCTCGAGTTCCGATTGTTGTTGTGCGGCGGACCCGGAGGTCTACGCCGGCCATGAGCGTAGGCGGGGGAGGAGGCATACTCAATCGGCACTGGTTTATACAAAAAAATGATATAATCCTCGCTGGGTGAAGCGCACGGGGCGAGGGGATCCGGGATGGAATTGCATCAGTTGCGATGCTTCGTGGCGGCGGCCGAGCAGCTGCATTTCGGCCATGCGGCGCAGCAGCTCCAGATGCTGCCGTCCGCGCTCGGGCGCCAGATCAGGCTGCTGGAAGAGGATTTGGGCACGCGGCTGTTCGCGCGGACCACGCGTGCGGTGTCGCTCACCGAGGACGGCGCCACGCTGTTGCGCGATGCCCGTGCCATCCTCGCCAAGGTCGAGGCGGTCGAGAATAATTTGCGCAACCGCTCGCGTGCGGGGGCCGCGCGCCGGCTGCGGGTCGGCGCCATCGACAGCGCGGCGGCGGGATTGCTGCCGCCGCTGCTGCGCGATTTCCGCGACAGGCATCCTGACATCGCGGTGCAGCTTCTGGAGGACAAGACCGTCCGGCTGCTGCCGAAGATCCTGACGGGAGCGCTCGATCTTGCCTTCGTCCGTCCGCCCGACCGCGCCGACAAGCGGCTCGAATTCCGCGATCTGCTCCAGGAGAGCGCCATCGTGGCGTTCCCCCAGCGCCATGCGCTCGCGGATCGCAAGTCGGTCACGCTGGCGCAGATCGCCGACGAGGCCATGCTGGTGCCGGACCGCCGCTCGCGGCCGCACAGCCATGACCTCACGATCAAGCTGTTCGAGCAGGCCGGATTGACGCCGCGCATCGTGCAGGTCGCCGACGAGAAGCAGACCATCATCCAGCTGGTGGCAACGAAGCTTGGGGTCGCGATCGTGCCGCGCTGGACCACGCGAATGGCGGTGTCAGGCGTGCGTTTCGTGCCGCTCAGGCCGAAGCAGAGCGGCCCGGTCGGCCGGCTGCCGCTTGCGGCGGCCTGGCTGCGCGGCTCGCGCGATCCGGCCCGCGATGCCATGCTGGCGGTGCTCGAGGCGCGCTTGCGCAGCTATGCGCGCGAGGCCTGAGGGACTATGACATTGACGTGGATAGAAGGTGGAAGGTGATGACGGATCAGAAAGCTTCACGCGAATTGCGAGTGGCCATAGCAGGCCTGGGCTCGATCGGCACCAAGATCGCGACCGCGCTCGATCAGGGCATCGAGGGGCTGACACTGTCCGCCGTCGCCGTGCGCAATCCCGCCAAGCATCAGGCATTCCTCAACGGCCTGCGTCGCCCGCCGCAGGTTTTGCCGATCGACCAGCTCGGTGAGGCCGCCGACATCGTGGTCGAGTGCGCACCGAGCAGCCAGCTGCGCGCGATTGTCGAGCCGGCAGTGAAGCGCGGCAAGGCCGCGGTCGTCGTCAGCGTCGGCGGGCTGCTCGACAATTTTGATCTGGTCGATCTTGCCCGTGCCAATGGCGGCCGCATCATCGTGCCGACGGGCGCGCTGATCGGGCTCGACGCCGTCAACGCCGCTGCCATCGGCACCATTCATTCGGTGAAGATGGTCACGCGCAAGCCGATCGACGGGCTGAAGGGCGCGCCCTTTATCGTCCAGAACAACATCGACATCGACAATCTGCGCGAGCCGCTGAAGCTGTTCGAGGGTACCGCGCGCGAGGCCGCAAAAGGCTTTCCGGCCAATCTCAACGTCGCGGTGGCGCTGTCGCTCGCGGGCGTCGGGCCTGATCGCACCTCGGTGCAGATCTGGGCCGATCCGACCGTGACGCGCAACGTTCACCGCATCGAGGTCGAGGCGGATTCGGCGCGCTTCTCGATGTCGATCGAGAACATCCCGTCCGAGAACCCCAAGACCGGGTTGATCACGGCGCTGTCCGTGATCGCGCTGCTGCGCAAGCAGCGCGCCACGCTCTGCGTCGGGACGTAACCTCTACGCGCCCGTCACGCGCCAGATCACGTTGCCGACGTCGTCGGCCATCAGCAGCGACTTCTTGTCGGGGCCGATCACGACGCCAACCGGGCGGCCGTAGGATTCCTTCTCGTCCGGCGCCAGGAAGCCCGACAGGATGTCGCGCGCCGGGCCGGAGGGTTTTCCGTTCTCGAACGGGATGAACACCAGCTTGTAGCCGGACAGCGTGCTGCGATTCCACGAGCCGTGCTGGCCGATCGCCATGCCGTCGGGGAAGCCCGGCAGCGTGCCGGCGGGCACCCAGCACAGGCCGAGCGAAGCGGTGTGGCCGCCGAGCGCATAGTCCGGTTGAAGCGCCTTGGCGACCATCGCCGGATCCTGCGTCACGCGGTCGTCCACCGTCTTGCCCCAGTAGCAATAGGGCCAGCCATAGAAGCCGCCGTCGCGCACCGAGGTGAGATAGTCCGGCGGCGTCTCGTCGCCGAGGCCGTCGCGCTCGTTGACGACGGTCCAGAGCACGTTCGTGTTCGGCTCCCAGGCAAGGCCCACCGGGTTGCGCAGGCCGGCGCCGAAGATGCGATGCGTGCCGGCGACGAGGTCGAGCTCGTACACCGCGGCGCGGCCTTCCTCGACCTCCATGCCCATCTCGGCGATGTTGCTGAGCGAGCCGACGCCGGCATAGAGCTTCTTGCCGTCGGGGCTGGCGAGCAGGCTGCGCGTCCAGTGGCCGCTCGGCTTGAACGTGGTGAGCCGCTTGCCCGGCGCGGTGATGCGGTCGGCATTGGCGACATAGGGGAAGGCCATCACGCCGTCGGTATTGCCGACATAGAAGGTGTCGCCGACCAGCGCCATGCCGAAGGGCTGGCTGAGGTTTTCCATGAAGGCGCCGCGAACTTCGGCGACGCCGTCGCCGTCCTTGTCGCGCAGCAGCGTGATGCGGTTGGCGGAAACGCCGAGCGCGGCGGCGCGCCGCATCGTCGCCTGCATCGCGTAGTGAAACACGCTGCGCGGAGGGCCTGCGATCTGCGTCGCTTCCGCGATCAGCACATCGCCATTGGGCAGCACCTCGATCCAGCGCGGATGGTCGAGGCCGGCGGCGAACGCGTTGACCTTGAGCCCCGGCGCGACGGTCGGCTTCTGGCCCTCGCTCCAGCCGCGCGCGGTCGGCATCTTCAGCGTCGGGATCGCGCCTTGCGGTTTCGCCTCGGGAATGGCGGGCGTCTGACCCCAGGCCGGTGCGGGCTCCGTGCCCGAGAGCTTCCGCCATTGCAGCGCGATGCCGCCGAGCAGCGCGACGAACTGCGCAAAGATGCTGGAAAAAGTCATGAGAGGCCCCTGTGTGCGCGCGCATCCAACTGGCTGAAGGGGCAGACGTCAACCTGTGCGGCGCACCGGCCGGGCCTATTCCCGTGGAATAGCAGCCGATCGAATTTGCATGGCAGGGTGAATTGGCCGCGGATCAGCGGCCGATCTGCCGCTCCAGCCGCCGTGCCGCGCGGTTTCTGGCGAAGGCGCGCTGTCTCCACCACGTCGTCCTGGCGAAAGCCAGGACCCATACCGCGGAATCCGTCGATTGGGGGTGGTGGGCGTACCGAACGATGAATCTTCGCCAAACTCCTCCTTGGGGTGATGGGTCCTGGCTTTCGCCAGGACGACATCGGAGGAAGTGGCGGCTTGTTACATCACCGCGGCGACAGGAACGGGATGATCATCGGCACGCGGCGGCAATAGGCGCCGTAGGCGTCTTCGCCGAGCTCCTTGGACAGGAACACCTCTTCCATCCGTCCCTTCTGCCACATGCCGAGCGAGATCAGGATCGCGCCGAGGATCGTCGTCACGGCGCCGATCGCGATGCCGGTGACGAGCATGCCGAAGATCAGCCCGGTGTAAATCGGGTGGCGCACGATACCGTAGGGGCCGGTGTCGATGACGCGGTGGTCTTCCTTGTGGGTGATGGTGTTGGACCAGAACTTTCCGAGATGCAGCCGCCCCCACCAGGCGAAGGCGATGCCGGCGACCGAGAGGACCGCGGCGATGGTGATGCCGGTGTTGCCGAGCACCCAGAGCGGCTTCCAGCCCATGACTTCCGCAATCCACGGCGTGTACAAGATGCCGCCGACCAGGATCGGCAGGCGATAGCGCTGCGACTCCAGCGTCATCACCTGCTTCTTGGTCCGCCCCTGCCAGAACGAGGCGCCCACCCAACTGGCGAGAAAGGCGAGCCAGATCAGGGCCAGGAGTTCGGTCGGCCAGGTCGTGGTCCAGCCACCCCAGGCCACGGAGAGAAGCTTGCTGAAATCGAAGGACATGAGGAAAGGTTCTTTGGTTTGGGCGGCGGCCTTAGCCCGCGCGCGAGGAGAGCGCGTGATGCTTGATGGCGCCGGAGGGCTGCTGGCCGTTGCGGGCGAGCAGATGGGTGATGGTTTCGCGCAGCACCGGCTCGATCGGGCGCGGCGCGTAGCCAAGCTCATTACGGGCTTTGCCGATCGAGAGGTCGCTCGCGGCAAGCGCGATGCGCACGCCTTCGCCAGTGCCGTTGGGCGGCCGGCGCGTGACGTGATCGGAGATCTTCTCCAGCATGACGGCGGAAAGTTCGGCGATCTTGCCGGGCACGACGATCGGGAACTGCCGGCGGCCGCTCATCGCCGACATCATTCGGAGGATGCGGCCGAGCGGGACGCAGTCGCCGCCGAGGATGTAGCGCTGGCCGATGCGGCCGCGCTCCATCGTCAGCACGAGGCCCATGGCGACGTCGCGGACATCGACGAGATTGACCAGGAAGTTGAGATGCGGCTGCACCTTCTTCTGGAGGAAGTACCAGAGCATCGCGGTCGGCGGCGTCAGATTGTGGTCGGCGGCACCGATCGGCATGGTCGGCGTGCCGATCACGAGCGGAAAGCCATTGGCCGCGGCCTTCGCGGCATGATGCTCGGCGAGCGACTTCGACCGCGTATAGGCGCCGGGCATCGCGTCGGCCGGCTGCAGCGCCTCCTCGGCGGGAGCGCCGTTGAGGTCGGTATAGGGGAACAGGATCGATTCCGTCGAGCAGTGCAGGAAGCGCGACACGCCGCGCTTCATCGCAGCTGCCAGCACGACCTCGGTGCCGCGGAAATTGACGTCGTGAAAGTCCTGCTTGTTGGCAACCCACATGCCGGGCAGGCCGGCGAGGTGATAGACCTGATCGACGCCGGCCAGCGCGGCATCGACCGCGGCGCCGTCCAGCACCGAGCCGTGAACATAGTCGACGTCGGTATTGGCGGCGGCCGGCGGCCGGACGTCGAGAACACGCACCCGCTGCCCACGGGCGCGGAGCGATTCTACGAGATGATGTCCGATGAAGCCGCTGCCACCGGTAACCAGTACGAGAGCCATGAAGAAGGTTTGCTGTTTCGCTTCTAGAGCTATCGGGTTGAAAGGGAATTGGTCGGAAGAGGCGCCAGAATCGCGGCAAGGTCGCGACGGAAGCCCAGTGCAATGAATAATTTTGCCATGACAAACATCGGTCCCAGCAAAAGATGCGACGGAAACGTGAATAACGAGGCTTCGCGCCCCTCAAAAACCTTGTGGCCGATGGCCTGCGCGGCGAGGCCGAGCCCGACCAGCGCGGCGAAAATCGCCCACATCGTCATGGTGCTAGCTTGCGCCGAAATGGTCGTAGCGATCGAAAACAGCACGATGGAGACGGCCAGAATGCCGACCCCGAGCGCAACGTCGAGCAGCAGCCAATAGATCAGAACCGGCAAGGCCAGGATCACTGCCAGGCTGAGTTCAGTTCCGAACAGCGGCACCTTCACCAATGTCAGCGGCAGCACGGCGCCCGTGAACAGCAAGAGGATACCGACCACATGCATCGCCGTATTCCGGGGATCGCGATGGTACTCGACATAAACGGCAAGTTGGCGTTGAAACAAGCCACCCATCTTGGTCTCATGCAGCACAGGGTTGGGGAAGGACGAACCAGAGCCTATAGCACCTGATAGGGCAGTGCACAAACCGGCACTATTGTCGCGCAAGACCGTGCTGTCGCGCTGTGAAACAGGTCACAAAACAATCAGGACTTCAAGGGGTTCCGTCTGGCGCCGAGGCGCGCTCGTTCAGCGCTTCTTGGCGGGCTTTTTCGTCGCAGGCGCAGGTGCCGCAGCCGGATGCGCGGGTGCCTCCTCCGGTACCTTGGCAAAGGTCAGGATTTGCAACTGGCCGTTGACGGCCGCGGTCGGCTTCGCCCGGTCGAGAAACTGCTCCTCGCCCAGGCCGATCGGGTGCAGCCGCTTGGTCGAGATCTTGAACGTGTTCACCAGCACGTCGCGGATCGCGTCCGCCCGGCGCTGGCTCAGGATCGCATTGGCCTCGCGCGTCTTCGAATTGGATTCGACGTGGCCGACGATCAGGAAGGTGTAGGGCAGCAGCGAGGAATGAACCAGCGCGTCCGCGATGCGGCCGACGGTCTGGTAGGACGCCGGCTGGATGATCGGCGTGTCGGCGTCGAACTGGATCTGCACGTTGAAGGCGGGCAGCTTGGCGAGATCAGGCGCGATCGGCGGCCGGTTCACCGGCCCCGGATCGTTCTTGATCCTGGCCTTGGCGCGCTCCATCACCTGCTGCTTCAGCGCGGGAAGGTCGATTTCGGCGGCCTCTTCGACATGGTTCAGCTTGCCGACGATGTCGTCGCGGGTCGGCGGCGCCGTCTGTGCGCTGGCTGCGCCCGCGAGCAAGGCAAGGCCAAGACTGAAACCAACACTGATACCTAGTCCGGCGGTGGAGAGCCCCTTCGCGCGCATCATCGATACCCCGCGTCGTCCACGGCCTTCAGGCAGTTGTTGCTGATGCCCTTGGGCGTCGCGACCAGGCAGGGGATCGACTTGCTGGTCTCCTTGGTCGAGCCGCCGCAGACCTTGACGATCTCGCGCTGGCAGGCGTTCGCCACCGTGATGCGCGCGGCGACGCGCTTCTGGATGGCGTCGAAGACGCCGAGATAATCGCTCTGGCACTGCGGCGAGAGCACGTCGCGGTTGCGGGACAGGCACTCCTTCAGCCGGGTCGAATCCGGATTGACGCCGCGGCAATTGGCGACGATTTCCGCACCGCAGCTCGCCGCCAGCTTTCCGATCGAATCGCCAAAGCTCATGGTCTCCGCCGTCGCAAGCGACGGCATAACCAATGCCAGCACGATCAATGTGATGGAGCCCCGGACCATGGCCGCATCTGATACGGGGAAGTTCGCGGTGGTCAAGGGGCGTAGAGCGAAGAAAGACGGCGGCGTAACGCCGCCGCAACAGGGGAGGGCCTCACGCCCGCTGCACGAAGCTGTCCACGACCTTCTTCTCGCCGGCCTTGTCGAAGGCGATGGTGAGCTTGTTGCCGTCGATCTTGGTGACGCGGCCGTAGCCGAATTTCTGGTGGAAGACGCGGTCGGAGAGCGAGAATTCCGAGGTCGTGCCGGTGGATTTGGCGACCAGCTCGCCCTCGATCGTCATCGGCCCGCGCCGGCGCGAGGAGAAGCTGCCGAAATCGGGGCCAGATGACGAGGAGGACGAGAACGTCGCGGCCTCTTCCTCGAAGCTGCCGTGGCCGCCGGCGCCGGTGCGGCCGCCGCCCCGGTTGCGGTTGGCCTGCGCCCGCTGCCAGCCCGGCGTCGTATAGCTGGAGCCGAACGCCTCCATGTCGTCGAAGCGCGAGGCGCCATAGCCGCCGGTGCCGCCCCAGGCCGAGCCGCCCTTGGATTCCGTGATCTCGACATTGGCCGCCGGCAATTCGTCGAGGAAGCGCGACGGGATCGTGGTCGTCCAGGTGCCATGGATCCGGCGGTTGGTGGCGAAATAGATCATGGCGCGGCGCCGCGCCCGGGTCAGGCCGACATGGCCGAGCCGACGCTCTTCTTCCAGCCCGGCGCGGCCCTGTTCGTCCAGCGTGCGCTGGCTCGGGAACAGGCCTTCCTCCCAGCCCGGCAGGAACACGTTGTCGAATTCGAGGCCCTTGGCCGAATGCAGCGTCATCAGCGACACCGCGTCTTCCTCGGCGCCGCCGTCGCGGTCCATCACCAGCGAGATGTGCTCCAAAAATCCTTGCAGGTTCTCGAACTCCTCCATGGAGCGCACCAGCTCCTTGAGGTTTTCGAGCCGGCCGGCGGCGTCCGCCGAACGGTCCTTCTGCCACATCTCGGTGTAGCCGCTCTCGTCGAGCACGATCTGGGCGAGGTCGGTATGCGCGGTGACTTCGCGCTGGGCGCGCCAGCGGTCGAACTGGGCGACGAGGTCGCGCAGGGACCCGCGCGCCTTCGGTTTCAGCTCGTCGGTCTCGACCACCGCGCGCGCCGCCTCGAACAGCGGAATGCGGCGCTTGCGGGCGTGGTCGTGCAGCATCTGCACGGTGGCATCGCCGAGGCCGCGCTTGGGCGTGTTGACGATACGCTCGAAGGCGAGATCGTCGGCCGGTGAATTGATGACACGCAAGTACGCCAGCGCGTCGCGGATTTCGGCGCGCTCGTAGAAGCGCGGGCCGCCGATGACGCGATAGGGCAGGCCGAGCGTGACGAAACGGTCTTCGAACTCGCGCATCTGGTAGGAGGCGCGCACCAGGATCGCGATCTCGTTCAGCTTCTCGCCCTGGCGCTGGATCTGCTCGATCTCCTCGCCGATGCCGCGGGCTTCCTCTTCCGAATCCCACGAGCCCGTCACCGTGACCTTCTCGCCGTCCTGGTCCTCGGTGCGCAGTGTCTTGCCGAGCCGGCCTTCATTGTGCGCGATCAGGTGCGAGGCGGCGGCGAGGATGTGGCCGGTCGAGCGGTAATTGCGTTCGAGGCGAATGACCTTGGCGCCGGGGAAATCGTGGTCGAAGCGCAGGATGTTGTCCACCTCGGCGCCGCGCCAGCCATAGATCGACTGGTCGTCGTCGCCGACGCAGCAGATGTTCTTGACGTGGGCTCTTTCGCTGGCGGGAACAGGCGCTGCACTGTTTTGCTCGTCGTCACCGGGTCGACGCGAAGCGTCGAGACCCGGTGATCCATCTTGCGAAGAATCGATGGATTGCCGGGTCAAGCCCGGCAATGACGAGCCGGACGCCGGCGCCTGCGACAGCAGCCGCAGCCACAGATATTGCGCGACGTTGGTGTCCTGATATTCGTCGACCAGGATGTATTTGAAGCGCTGCTGGTACTGCCGCAGGATATCCGGGTGCTCGCGGAAGATGCGGATGTTCTCCAGCAGCAGGTCGCCGAAGTCGGCGGCGTTGAGGATCTTCAGCCGCTCCTGATAGCTCGCATAGAGCTTGCCGCCCTTGCCGTTGGCGAAGACAGCGGCTTCGCCCGAGGGCACCTGCGACGGCGTCAGGCCGCGGTTCTTCCAGCCGTCGATCAGGCCGGCCAGCATGCGCGCGGGCCAGCGCTTGTCGTCGATGTTGTCGGCCTGAAGCAGCTGCTTCAGCAGCCGGACCTGGTCGTCGACGTCGAGCACGGTGAAGTTCGACTTGAGCTGCGCCAGCTCGGCATGAGTGCGCAGGATGCGGCCGCCGATGGAGTGGAAGGTGCCGAGCCACGGCATGCCTTCCACCGCGTGGCCGAGCATCTGGCCGAGCCGGTGCTTCATCTCGCGCGCGGCCTTGTTGGTGAAGGTCACCGACAGGATCTCGGCGGGGCGGGCGCGGCCCTGGCTCAGGATATGGGCGATGCGCGTGGTCAGCACGCGGGTCTTGCCGGTGCCGGCACCGGCCAGCACCAGGACCGGGCCGTCCAGCGTCTCCACCGCCTCGCGCTGCTCGGGATTGAGCCCGGACAGGTATTTCGGGCCCACCGAGGCGCGCGCACGCGCGGCGATGCCGCCGGCTGCGGGCTGGTGGTCGGGGACGCTGGTGATCTTGCTCGGCTCGGTCATGCGAATCATTTGGCCCCACGATGGCACCGCGGGGTGACGGGAGGGAGCCTTCATAACAGGGATTGGTGCCTATATGGGGCGGCGGTGCGAGGTTTTCCACGTACGTGGCAGGCCGATTTGTTCCTGCGGGAGCTGCTAATTTCCACCTTGCGTGGGCAGGAACCATCGTTCCCGCGTCGAGATTGTCTGGACAGGTGGCGCGGCCAGCCGCGCCGACGCAGACAAATATCAAGACGAGGATTTGACCATGCTTGGCTGGGTTGTGACGTTTCTGGTTATCGCACTGATCGCCGGTATCCTGGGCTTTGGCGGTATCGCCGGCGCTTCGATCGAAATCGCCAAGATCATCTTCTTCATCGCGGTCGTGCTGTTCCTGGTTTCGGCCGTGGTCGGCCTCGCCCGCGGCCGCAGGATCTAGCGGTGTTATCCTCATGGTGAGGAGCGCGGAACGCGCGTCTCCCGGACGATGCTTCGCATCGCCTAGAGAACCATGAAGGCCCGACTGTGGCCTTGCATCCTTCGAGACGCCCGCTTCGCGGGCTCCTCAGGATGAGGGGTTAGAGAGGACTGTTTGGCTACCGCTTCGAGGGCATCGCCACGCTCCGGCCGATGCCTTCGGGCGGGGCCAAGTCGCTGTGGGCCTTGGCGATGCCTGCGATGCGCTGCTGGATATCGGGCGGAAATGCCGCAACGCGCCGTGCGTTCATGTCCATGTGCAGCGACATGTTCTCCGAGGTGGCCGATAACCAGCCTTCGGTGGCGTGCCTCATCTCCTCGAACGTATGCAGTCGCTTGTCGTCGGCCTCCAGCAGCCACACCAGGATCCGCACGGGATCGCCGAGATGGATCTCGCGCAGATAGCGCACATGGCATTCGGCGGTGAAGGTCGAACCGTGACGCTCTTTCTTGTAGACCGGACCGATGCCGAGCTCGAGCCAGAACTCGTCGATCGCCCGGTCGAACATCACGTTGTAATAGGCCATGTTGAGATGGCCGTTATAGTCAATCCATTGCGGCTCGATCTGCATGATCGAGGCGCGGAACGGCTCGGCCTTGGGCTCAGTAGCGGTCTCCGGCATGTGTCCTTCCCTGGCTATGCGTCCGGTCGCTTGACTTGACCGGTTAGATGTCCTTTGCCACGGTTCTTCTGTCGGAGGAATTTCCCGTGGGTACGACCATCACCAATAATCCGCCGCGGCCGGAGCCGAAAGCCCTCGCGAGCGCACTGGAGCAGCTTGCCGCACGCTTCGGCAACCGCCTCATCACCTCGCAGGCCGTCCGCGAGCAGCACGGCCATACCACCACGTGGATTCCCAACCAGCCGCCGGATGGCGTGGTGATGGCGCAGGAGACCGCCGATATCCAGGACGTGGTGCGCATCTGCGCCAAGAGCCGCGTGCCCGTGATCGCCTTCGGCACCGGCACCTCGCTGGAGGGCCAGGTCAATGCGCCCGCCGGCGGCATCTCGATCGACCTGCGCGACATGAACAAGGTGCTCGCGGTGCATGCCGAGGATCTTGACTGCGTGATCCAGCCCGGCGTCACCCGCAAGGCGCTCAACGAGCATCTGCGCGACCAGGGCCTGTTCTTCCCGATCGATCCCGGCGCGGACGCTTCGCTCGGCGGCATGGCCTCGACGCGCGCCTCCGGCACCAATGCGGTGCGCTACGGCACCATGCGCGACAGCGTGCTGGCACTGAAGGTGGTGCGCGGCGACGGCGAGATCATCACGACCGGCACCCGCGCCAAGAAATCATCCGCCGGCTACGACCTGACGCATCTGTTCGTCGGCGCCGAGGGCACGCTCGGCGTCATCTCGGAACTGACCATCCGCCTGCGCGGCATCCCCGAGACCATCGCGGCCGGCGCGGTGTCGTTCGAGACGGTTCACGGGGCGTGTCAGGCCGTGATCCTGGCGATCCAGACCGGCATTCCCGTGGCGCGCATCGAGTTGCTCAATGCCGCGCAGGTGAGGGCCTGCAACGCCTATTCCAAGCTGACGCTGCCGGAGACGCCGCTGCTCTTGATGGAATTCCACGGCAGCGAGATCGAGGTCGCCGAGCAGTCCAAGGCCTTCGGCGAGATCGCAAAGGAATGCGGCGGCGGCGACTTCTCCTGGACGACGAAGCCGGAGGATCGCACCAAACTATGGCAGGCGCGGCACGACGCCTATTGGTCGGTGAAGGCGCTGCGGCCCGGCGACAGTGTCGGCGTGGTCGCCACCGACGTCTGCGTGCCGATTTCGCGGCTTGCCGATTGCGTCAGCGAGACCGAGGAGGATCTCAAGCGGCTCAATCTGCTGTCGCCGATCGTCGGCCATGTCGGCGACGGCAATTTCCACTGCTCGCTGGTCTGCGACACCAACGACGCCGACGAGATGGCGCGCGGCGAGGAATTCATGCATCGCCTGGTCGAGCGCGCGCAGGCGATGGACGGCACCTGCACCGGTGAGCACGGCATCGGCCAGGGCAAGCAGAAATACCTCAGGGCCGAACTCGGTCCCGAAGCGCTCGACGCGATGCGGGCGCTGAAGCAGGCGCTCGATCCGCTTAATATCTTCAACCCCGGCAAGATCGTCCCCGAGGCGTAGGGCCGGGAACTTTCGGCAATGTTGCCGGTTCCAATTCCGCCAAGTTCCGATGCCTGAATGGCAGGGCTCTGCGCGGGAGGGTGCGATGATGCGACCGGTCGTTGGAATTGCCGCGGTGGCGCTTGCCTGCATGCTGGCGGGCGCGGCTCTGGCGAAGGGCGGCGGCGGGCATGGCGGCGGCCATGGAGGCGGGCACGGCGGTGGTCACCATGGCGGTGGTCACCATGGCGGCGGCCATTTCCACGGTCACGGCGGTGGGCACGCGTACGGCGGCGGGCATCATCGAGGGATGCGGTTTGCAACCGGCGCCCGCCATGGTGGTCCGAACTTCGGTCAGATCCGCAATGCGGCCATCCGCCCCGCGAATTTCCGCAACGCCCTCAACGTGCATTCCAGCGCCTTCCGCAACGGCCGTCTGATCGGCAATCCGGCGGCGCGAGCCCAGATCGCGGCGGCGGCCGCACTCGCCGGCTGGCATGGCGCCAGCAGCGGATGGTGGCAACATGCGGGCGGCGGTTATGGCTGGGTCGGGCCGCTGTTCTGGCCGTTCGCCTATAACGATCTCTACGACTACACGATCTGGGGCGACGGTCTCGGCTTCTGGGGCTACGGCTATCCGGACATCTATGCCGGCATCTTCGGGCCTTATGGCTACGACGGTCTTGCGGCCTATCTGCCGCAGCGGCCGCAGGGACGGCGGCAAGCGCGCGGCGTTGCGCTGGATCAGCTTTGCGGCAGCGACCGCCGCGAGATCGTCGGTCTGCCGATCGACCAGATCGCCGCCGCGGTGCAGCCGAGCGAGGCGCAAGGCGCAAGCCTCGACGAGCTCGGCAACGCCTCGATCCTGGCGGCGGGCATGATCCGCGCGTCCTGCCCGGTGCAGGTCGCCGCGACGGCGCCCGGTCGGCTGACGGCGATGCAGCAGCGCATCGAGGCGATGGCGAAAGCCGTCGACCTCGTTCAGCCCGCCCTCGATAAATTCTACGGCTCGCTCACGGACGAGCAGAAGGCGCGCTTCAATGCACTGGCCGAGGACCAGCGTCGTACGACAGCTTCAAACAACACCGGGGGATCGCTGGTCCAGAATTGCGGCGCGCCTGCCTTGCTCGATTGGCCCGGCGCCGACATCGAAGCGCGGCTGCGCCCCAACGACACGCAGCGCGCGGCGCTACAGGTGCTCCAGGATACCAGCGCCAGGGTCAGCGCATCGCTCAAGGCGGCTTGCGAGCCCAACGACGTGATGACGCCGCCGGCGCGAATGGCCGCGGTTCGCAAGCGGCTCGACTTGATGCTCGACGGCGTCAAGTCGGTTCGCGCAGCGCTGGAGGATTTCTACGGGACGCTGACTGACGAACAGAAGGCACAGTTCGAGGCCATCGGACCACGTCGGACGTCCTGAATGCGTATCGAGCCGGGAAGCGAGGTGGAAAATCGCCTCGCCGATCTCGACAGGCCTCTCTACGCTGAACGAGCCTGAAGAGCGGTAATACGGCGGCTGGAAGACCGCAGGTGGTGGGGCGATGAAGTGGTTCGCGAGGCAGAAGGTGGCGGACATCTGGGACGAGACGACAGAAGGGCCGCTCGGCGACATCGAAGCCGCCGCGCGTATCCGCGCCATTTGTGACGCCGCGGCCACGAGCGCAGCAGGTTCTGCGCTCAACGACAAGCGCGAGAGCGAACGTTACGAGCGCGCGGCCAAGGTCGCGATGGAAATCGCGATGAAGATCTCCGATGGATTGATGCGCGATGATGCGGTCCATCGCATCGTCGATCTCTGCATGAAGGCGAACGATCTCAAGACGGCGCAGATCCTGTTCCGCGCGATCCACGCCAGCTGGATCCGCGAAACGATACAGCGGGATCACCCCACGCTGGTGCAGTGAACGCCGCTATTTCGCCAGCTTGCGCACCGCCTCGTCAACGCTGTGGAAGACGTGCTCGCGCGGCAGGGCGTCGAACAATCGAAAGCGTTCGAACGCGTCCTGGGCGCGCACCGATTCCAGCCGCGCCAGCGCGACCGTGACGCCCTGTTCACTGCACGCCTTGAACAATTCGAGCAAAATCTGCGCCGCGGTGAAGTCGATCTCGACCATGCCGCTCGCCTCCAGCACCAGCAGTTGCGGCGTCGCCGCGCCGAGCACGTTGGTCACGTCGCTGCGGAAGCCCGGCGCGTTGAGGAAGGACAGCGGCGCCTGGAGTCCGATCACGGCGACGCCTGCGATGCGCTCGCCGGCGATGTGCGGATGCGCGGGCCACCAGATCGTGGTGCCTGGCACGCGCTCGAACTCGACGAGCCTGGCGCGCGTGGTGCTCCAGATGCCGTGCAGCAGCGACAGCACGATGCCGAGGAACGCGCCTTGCTGGATCGGCAGCACGATGATCAGTGCGGCGGTGGCGACGATCAGCAGGAACTCGCTGAACGATTGCCGGTAGATCGTGGCGATCTGCTTCACGCGGACGATGCGCAGCGCGACGAACAGCAGGATGCCGCCGAGCGCGGCGTCCGGAACGTGCTGCAACAGTCCCGTGCCGAACGCGAGCAGCGCCAGCACGATAGTCCCGGCGGCAAGGCCCGCGAGCTGCGATTGTCCGCCGGTCTCGGCGACGATGCCCGTCCGCGGCGGGCTGGCATTGACGGGAAAGGCGCCGAACAGGCCGGACAGCACGCTGCCGGCGCCAGCGCCGAGGAAGTCGCGGTCGACGTCGGCGGG
The DNA here is from genome assembly GCF_028128935.1 of Bradyrhizobium sp. CCBAU 11361. NCBI lineage: Bacteria > Pseudomonadati > Pseudomonadota > Alphaproteobacteria > Hyphomicrobiales > Nitrobacteraceae > Bradyrhizobium > Bradyrhizobium sp. CCBAU 11361. The sequence continues at coordinate 43,433 of NZ_LBJZ01000181.1, read as the reverse complement.
CTTGTCGGGATCGGACGGGAACGACCGCGTGGTCGCGGCGGTCTGCACCATCACCACGACCGTGATCACGAAGGCGAGCGGGACGAGGCGCACCCACAGCTCCGGCGCAAGCTCGGGCAGGGTCGGTCGCGGCAGCGTGCCCGGCACGCTGCCTACGACGTTGACGCCCTTGCTCTCGAGGCCGAGCGCGATTGTGGCCAGTGTCGCGGCGACCAGCCCGATCAGTGCGCCCGGAATTTTCGCGCTGACCTTCTCGGAGACGAAGACCAGGGCCAGCACGCCCAAGCCGATGCACAGCGTGAAGGGATTGGTGCGGCCGAGCTGGCCAGCGAGCACGCCGATGCGATCGAGCATCGGCCCGCTCGGCGATTCAAGCCCGAGCACGCCCGGCAGTTGTGAGACGATGATGTGGACGGAGATGCCGGCGAGGAAGCCGACCATGACCGGCACCGACAACAGGTTCGCGATGCCGCCGAGACGGAAGGCGCCGCCCGCGAGCATCATGGCGCCGACCATCAGCGCCAGTGCAATCGCAAGCCCCTGATAGTCCGGCGATCCGGTGGCGGCCAGTGCCGCGAGCCCGCCGGCGAAGATCGGCGTGATCGTCGAGTCCGCGCCGCAGGACAGGAAACGGTTGCCGCCGAGCAGCGCAAAGCCGAGCGAGCCCGCCATGAAGGCGAAGAAGCCGATCTGCGGCGCGAAGCCGCCGAGCCGCGCGGTGGCCATCTGCTCGGGAATCGCGATCGCCGCCAGCGTCAGCCCCGCCATGAGGTCGCCGGGCAGGGAATAGGACGCGAGTGATCGGAACAGCGGCCAAGCGTGCTTGGCGTGAGAATCGTGCGGCATCGAGGTCCCCGGAAATGCTTGTCAGCTGATAAGACTACAGCATTTCCGTATCGCAAGCGGCAGACGCAATTTCTCTACATCCGTCGTCATTGCGAGCGCAGCGAAGCAATCCAGAGTCCCTCCGCGGAAAGATTCTGGATTGCTTCGCGGAGCCTGTCATCGGACCGCGCTTCGCGCGGACCCGTTGGCTCGCAATGACGGAGGACATATTTGTCCTCCGTATCGTGCGAGTCCCCTTCAGTACCGGCCGCGGTCGTTGTGGTAATCGCCGCCGCGGCCGCCACCACCCATTCCCATGCCGATACCAATCCCGATGCCGATGCCCTGCATGACGGCGCCGGGCGGCGGGCCACGATCCGGCGGCGGCGCGCGCTCGTAGATCACTTCGTCGGGCGGCGGCCGGCGCGGCTTCGGCGGCGTCTCGACGACCTTGCGCTTCGGCGGGGTGTCGTCGACACGCTTCTTGATCACAGGCGCCACTGTCGGGTTGACCGGGCTAGCCGGAGGCGTGGGCGTCGAGCACGGGCAGGTCGGGGCCATTGCGACGGCGACCGGGACGGGCGTGGCTGCGACCGTCGCGGGCAGGACGTAGTTGCGGTTCTGCACGCGAAGCAGCAGCCTGCGCGCGGTTGCAGCGAGGTCGCTGTTGTCCCAGTTGGCGAGGTAAGCCTCGAACGAGGCGCGGGTGTTGATCGCGACCGCGCGCTCCCAGGCCAGCATCTGGCGCCGGCGCTCCAGCACCGTGCGCAGGTGCGGCGTGCGGGCGTCCTGCGTGTACAGCTCGATATAGGCCTGATACGCCTCGGCGGTGTCGTCGGCGATCACGAGCTCATAGGCGACCTTCGCCTCCCTGCCCTGCAGATCCTTGCGCCAGTCCGCGACGCTGCGCGTGCCGCCGGCGAGCGCCATGGCGGAAGCGCCGGGAAGGGCAGGCTGCTGGCTGCTGCTCTCGCCGCCGAAGAACTTGAAGTCGGTCGTCAGCGACGAGCTTTCCCACGGGATCTGCCGTCCGTCGGTCGACTGCGCCACGGTGATGCGGATGCGCTTGAACACTTCCTCGATCGGCAGGTTCGGTTGCTTCGCGACCGAGAGCGCCGCGGTGGTGTAGGGGCTGTCGATGCCGGAACCGTCCTCGGCCTCGGCGCCGGGCGAGGTCGAATAGGAAATGAAGGAGCCGGGCGCGCCGGCCTTGGTGTCGACGATCGCAAGCCCGTGTCCGGCGCCGCTCAGCGCTGGGAAGGGGTTGTTGCGGCAGGCATCGAGCATGAAGATGCGCGCCCGCGTCGGCAGCGCGCCGAGCGTGTTGAGCAGATCGTTCAGCCGCACGCCCTGGAGCGGAATGTCGGCCTCGCGCTTGGGATCGAGATCGACCGGCACCAGATAGTTCTCGCCGTCGATCTGAAGGCCGTGGCCGGCATAGAACACCAGCGCGACGGTGTCGGCGCCGCTGGCACTGACCTTGCCGGCGAAATCCGAGATCGCCGTGCGCATCTCGTTCTGCCCGAGGTTGGCCGCCGCGGTGACGGTGAAGCCGGCATTGCCGAGCAGCTCCGTCATGCCCTTGGCGTCGTTGGCGGCGTTGGGCAGCTCCGGCACCGTGCGATAGGCGGATTGGCCGATCACGAGGGCGAGCCGCGTTTCGGCTGCGGCCTCCGTCGGCGTCATCAGCTGGGTGAGTGCAAGAAAGCTGGAAGCAAGGAACAATTGACTGAGGATTGGACGGCGCATGGTGTCACCTCCATCGGCAATGGGCGCGATGATGTCACCGTTTCTAGTCGTCCGCCATGACCCTGTCTGTGCACTGGATCACGTTGCGAGCTGCGGCAAAATGGGCAGCGGAGCTGGTGTGTCAGGCCGGGTGCCGTCAGAACAGTCCGCGGTCCCAGGGCGGGTCAGGCGCAAAATGCGCGGCGAGAAAGTCGATGAAGGCGCGCACCTTGGCCGGCGGACGGCGGTCGGGCAGGTAGACCGCATGCACGGCCGAGGTCTGGATCTCCGGCTGGTCGAGCGGAAGCGCGAGAAGCGTGCCGGCGCGGAGGTCGTCGGCGATGATGAAGGTTGGCTGTCGCGCGAGGCCGAGGCCCGCCAATGTTGCCGCGCGCAGCGCATCGCCATTGTTGGCGCGCAGGGTGCCGCTGACCTGGACACGGATCTCGCCGTCGGCGCCGAACAGCCATTCCGCCGCGCTCGCCTGCTGCGAAAGCGTGTAACCGAGGCAGTTATGCGCGGCGAGGTCGGCGACGCAGCGCGGCGTGCCGTGTTTCGCCAGATAGGACGGCGCGGCGCAGACCACGAGGCGGTTCGGCGCGAGCTTTCGCGCCACCATGCTGGAGTCGCGCAACTGGCCGATGCGGATCGCGAGGTCCCAGCCTTCCTCGGCGAGATCGACGAGGCGGTCGTTGAGGCCGAGCTCGACGGTGACCTCGGGGTGGCGGTCGCTGAACTCCGCGATGAGCGGCGCGATCTGCCTGGTGCCGAACACGACGGGCACGTTGACCCGCAGCAGCCCGCGCGGCTCGACGCGCTCGCGCGCAATCGCGGCGTCGGCGGCCTCCATGTCGGCGAGGATGCGCTCGGAGGATTCCAGATAGCTCCGTCCGGCCTCGGTGATGGACAGCCGCCTTGTGGTCCGGTGGAACAGCTTTGTGCCGAGCCGGGCCTCGAGCGCGGCGACATGCTTGGTCACCATGGTCTGCGACAGGCCCATGGCCCGGGCCGCGCCCGACAGGCTGCCGTTCGCCGCGACCTTGGCGAAGACCTCCAGGCTGGTCAGCCGGTCGAGCATTTATCTCACTCTGCTGGTGTGAAGAGTAATTCCACTATAGCGGATTATCATTCTATTGAGAATAGATCATAGCTGCCTCCAACAAGGAGACCGCCATGATCGATTCCCGTACCGCTCCCTATGCCGCGCTCGTGCTGCGCGTGACGCTGGGCGCGCTGTTCCTCGCCCACGCCGGCCTGAAGCTGTTCGTCTTCACCCCGGCCGGGACCGCAAAGTTCTTCGGCAGCCTCGGCTTCCCGCCCGAACTCGCCTATCTCATCATAACGGTGGAAGTGCTCAGCGGCGTCGCGCTGATCCTCGGCGTCTGGACCCGCTATGCGGCGCTGGCCGGCATCCCGATCCTGCTCGGTGCGATCTTCACCGTGCACGGCGCCGCCGGCTTCTTCTTCACCAATCCGAAGGGCGGCTGGGAATATCCCGCCTTCTGGGCGATCGCGCTCGCGGCGCAGGCCCTGCTCGGCGACGGCGCCTACGCGCTGCGTCCGTCCCGCGATGTCGCTGCGGCAACCGGCCAGCTCAGCGGCGCGCATTCGCGCTGAGGTCACGGTATCTGCTCAAACGCGATAGCCGCGGGATCAATATCCCGCGGCTCGTTTTGCTTCGCACCGATCAATCTGCGTTCGGCATCGATCCATACCTGAATTGGATCGATCCGCGTCAATCCTGCATGGCGGGCCTCGTCGCTGCCGTGCGGCACCATCGAAAACATCGATAAACACAGGCGTTTCGCTGCGGTCTCTGCCGACGCGCCTGCCTCTCGCGCCGTTGCGGCACCCCGGCCGCAACCCTTGCCTGTGTCGTCGCTTTGGCCATACAGTCCGAGCAAAGGCCGCACGCAACGATCGCGGCCGCGAACAAAAAATACCGGGAGAGACCGCACCATGACCATCGTGCCCGTGAACCGTCGCGCGTTCATCAAGTCATCGGCGGCGGTCACCGCCGGCCTCGTGCTCTCTCCCGCCATCATCGGCCGCGCCGAAGCTGCGACGCTGAAGCTGAAATGCTCCTCCTCGCTGCCGAACGATCCCAAATTCGCCAACGGCCGCGTCTACTACGACAACCTCGTCAAGAACCTGAAGGCGAACGGCCTCGGTGAGCAGGTCGAGGTCGCCTTCTTCCCGGACAATCAGCTCGGCCAGGAGATCGACGTCATCAATTCGGTGAAGCTCGGCGTCATCGACCTCATGGTGTCGGGCTCGTCGATCTCGGCCAATCTGACGCCGCTGGTCGGCACCTTCGACCTCGGCTTTCTCTTCTCGAGTTTCCCGCAGCAGACCAAGGCGTTCGACGCCGGCGCCGCCAAGCCGATCGAGGAGGCGCTGCTCAAGGGCAGCAACATCCGCATCATCGGCTGGGCCTACAATTTCGGCTCCCGCAGCGTTCTGGCGAGGAAGCCGGTGAAGACGCCGGAGGATCTCGCCGGCCTCAAGATCCGGACGTTGCCAAATCCCGTCATCACGGAATGCCTGCGCCTGATGGGGGCCGCTGCGACGCCGCTGGCGTTCGGCGAAATCTACACGGCATTGCAGGCCGGCGTGCTCGACGGGCTGGAGCACGATCCGCCGACGATCCTGGCCAGCAAGTTCTTCGAAACGGCAAAATCCTACGCGCTGACGCAGCACAATTTCTCGCCGCTTGCGATCTATTTCAGCGACATGACCTACAACCGCATGGACCCGAAGCTGCGCGACGGTTTTCTCGATGCTGCGAAGAAGGCCGCAATCGACACGCGTGGGCATGGGCTTGCGGTCGAGAAGGAGGCGCTGGCGGCCTTGACCGAGAAGGGCGTGACGGTGGCCGAATGCGACCGCGAGGCGTTCAAGAAGCGCGTCGCGCCGCAGCACGAGAACTTCATCAAGGCGCGGCCGGAATCCAAGGCCGTCATCGACATCATCCGCGCGACGCAAGCTTGAGATGACGATGACAGCCGCCGTGCCCCTCTCGGGCGGCCGCCACGGGAGCATTACGCTGCTGCTTCGCGTCAGCGACGCGATCGCGGCCATTCTCCTTGCCGCCGATCTCCTGGTCGTCTGCGCGTCCGTGCTGCTGCGCTTCTGCTTCAATGCCCCGGTCGAATGGTCTGACGACGTCGCGCGCGGATTGATGGTCGGCTCGGCCTTCTTCGGCGCGGCGAGCGCGCTGGCGCGCGGCGAGAATGTCGGCGTGTCTTTCTTCCGCGACCTGTTGCCGGCGAGGTTGCGGGCGCTGGTCGATGCCGCGAGCGCCCTGCTGGTCGTGCTGATCTCGGGCTACGTCGCCTATCACGCCATCAAGCTGGGCTCGCTGACGGCGGGCCAGACCACCGGATCAGGATTGCCGCTGGAACTGACCTTCTATCCGATGGGCATCGGTGCGCTGTTCATGACGGTGTTCGCGATCGACCAGCTCTGCGCCCGGCCGTTTCCTGACATCGTCAGGGGGCTCGTCGCAATCATCGTCGTCACCGGCCTCTATCTCGCCTGGGATTATCTGTCGCCGTCGTCGGTGCCGTCGGCGGGCACCTTGATGCTGATCGGCTTCTTCGCGACGCTGTTCGGCGGATTGCCGATCGGCTTTGCGCTGGCGCTGGCCGCGCTGATCTTCATCTGGGTCGAGGGCGCGCTGCCCGGCGTCATCTTCGCCCAGCAGATGGCGCGCGGCATCGACAATTTCGTGCTGCTGGCGATCCCCTTCTTCATCCTCGTCGGCTACCTCATGGAAGCCAACGGCATGTCGGTGCGCCTGATCGAGCTGCTGCAGCGTGGGGTCGGCCGCATGCGCGGTGGGCTGAACGTCGTGATGGTGGCCTCGATGGTGCTGTTCTCGGGGATCTCAGGCTCGAAGATGGCCGACGTCGCCGCGGTCGGCTCGGTGCTGATCCCGGCAGCGCGCCGCTCGAAGCAGAATCCGGGCGGCGCGGTGGCGCTGCTCGCGGCGTCCGCGGTGATGGCGGAGACCATCCCGCCCTGCATCAACCTGATCATCCTCGGCTTCGTCGCGAACCTTTCGATCGGCGGCCTGTTCGTCGCAGGGCTGTTGCCGGCGGCGCTGATGGCGCTGGTCCTGATCGCGGTGTCCATCATCTTCGGCAAGCGGCCGGCGGATGCCGAGGACGTTGCGCCGCAGATGCCGGTGTCGGGCCTGTGGAGCGGCGCGATCGCCTCGTTCGGCCTGATCTTCATGATCTTCTTCGGCTTCAAGAGCGGCTTTGCCACGGCCACCGAAATCTCGGCCTTCGCGGTCGCCTATGCGCTCGTCATCGGCAGCCTGGTGTTCCGCGAGCTCGGCTTCAAATCGGCCGCGCACAGTTTCGTGCAGGCCGCAACGCGCGCAGGGCTCGTGCTGTTCATCGTCGCCGCCGCGCAGTCGCTCGCGTTCACGCTGACCTTGCAGCAGGTGCCGCATGCGGTCGGCGACTTCATGCTCGGATTGTCCAAGACCTCAGGCGTCTGGCTGTTCATCCTGCTCGCGATCGCCGTGCTGATCGTGATGGGCTCGGTGCTGGAAGGCGCGGCCGCGCTGATCATCTTCGGGCCGCTGCTCCTGCCGGTGGCCGTGCAGCTCGGCATCGATCCCCTGCATTTCGGCGTCGTGCTGGTGATCGCGATGGGCATCGGCCTGTTCGCGCCGCCGCTCGGGCTCGGACTCTATGGCGCCTGCCTGATCGGCAACGTGCCGATCGAGCAGACGGTGAAGCCGATCATGGGTTATCTTGGCCTCTTGTTCCTCTGCCTGCTCGTCATTGCCTTCGTGCCATGGCTCTCGACGGCGCTGCCGCGGGCATTCGGCTACTGAAGGAGTCTTGCCGTGAAAGTCCTGCTCGCCCACACGCCGGAGATGCGGCGGAATTACTACGGCGATCGCAGCCTGAACGGCCTGCGCGCGGCTGCCGAGGTGATCCTGCACGAGGGCGATCAGCCGCTCGACGCCGCCGGCCTCGTCCGCGCGGCCAGGGACGTTGACATCATCGTCGCCGATCGCATGACCGAGGGACGCGGCGAGATCTTTCCGCAACTGCCGCATTTGCGCGCCTTCGTCCGCTGCGCCGTCGACATCCGCAACGTCGATGTCGATGCGGCCTCGAAGGCGGGCGTGCTGGTGACCCGCGCCGGCCCCGGCTTTGTGCAGGCGGTGGCCGAGCTCGCGCTCGGCTTCATGGTCGATCTCTCCCGCGGCGTGTCGCGGACGACGGCGGACTACCAGGCCGGCCGCCAGCCGGAGGCACGGATGGGCCGCCAGCTCGCCGGCAGCAAGATCGGCATCATCGGCTACGGCAGTATCGGCCGCTATCTCGCCGAGATCGCGAAGGTGCTGCGCATGGAGGTGTTGGTCTCCGACCCCTTTGCGACCGTCGGCGACAACGCCATCAGGCAGGTCGGTCTCGACGAGCTCCTCGCTGCGTCCGACTATGTCGTCTGCCTTGCGATCGCCAACGCAGAGACCGAGAATTTGATCGGGGAGGCGGCGCTGGCGCGCATGCAGAAGCATGCCGTCTTTATCAATCTGTCGCGCGGCAATCTCGTCGACGAGACGGCCTTGGCACGCGCGCTGCGCGAGAACCGCATCGCCGGCGCGGCAATGGATGTCGGCCGCGCGCCGGACCAGATGCCGAGCCCGGAGCTGGCCAAGCTGCCCAACGTCATCGCCACCCCGCATGTCGGCGGGTTGACGCCGCAGGCGATCGAGTACCAGTCACTGGAGACGGTGCGGCAGGTGGAGGCCATCGTCAGGGGCGAGGTCCCCCAAGGCGCCGTCAACGCGGAGCGCTGGACGCGGCGGCCTTGACGCTGCGGGAGCAACTCATGCAGTCGCTGTGTGCACTGAAGCTTCCGCCTCGTCATGGCCGGGCTTGACCCGGCCATCCACGCCTTTGCCTGCGATGCCAGGAACGTGGATGCCCGGGACAAGCCCGGGCATGACGACCTCCTGCTTGCTGCTACAGCCGGTCCACTGCCCTGAACGTCCCGTCCTTCTGGATCACGGTCAGGAACACCTTCGGCGGGGCGTCGATCATCTGCATGCCGACGGTGACGATGCTGCCGCTGATGTCGAAGCGGCCGACGTCGTTGATGGCGCGCAGGAGGCTCGCGCGCGTCGGTTTCGGTCCCGCCTTCTCCAGCGCCGCAGCAGCGAGGCGGCCGGAGAGATAGCCTTCGAGCGACACGAAGTCCGGTGTCAGCGTCGGGTCGAACGCCGTCTGCGCCGCCTGGTAGTCGGCGACGAGCTTGAGCGAGCGGTCCCAGGGAAACGGCACCACCTGCGAGACGATGACGCCTTCGCCGTCGGGGCCGAGCTCCCTGGCGAGCGCATTGGCGCCGACGAAGGAGATGTTGACGAAGGTCGGCGAGGCGCCGCTGCGGTGCGCGAGCTTGATGAACTCGGCGCAGGGACCGTAGGTCCCGACCATCACGATGGCCTCGGGCTCGGCGCGCTTGATCATCCGCCAGGCCGAGGCGACGGCGCGGGTGTTGCGCTCGAAGGTGCCTTCGGCGGCGAGCTCGAGGCCGCGCCTGGCGAGCGCGCGCTTCACGCCGACGAGACCGTCGCGGCCGAAGGAATCATCCTGGTAGAAGATGCCGATGCGGGTGAACCGGCGGTCCTCGGTGAGGTGCTTGATCCATGCTTCGGCCTCCGCGCCGTAGCTCGCGCGGATGTTGACGACGTTCGGAAGCTCCAGGTCGCGCAGGAATTCGGCGCCGGTGAACGGACCGATGAAGGGGACGTTCCTGGCGCTGGTGATCGGGATCGTCGCGATCGCGGTCGGCGTGCCCACCGCGCCGATCAGCGCGAACACCTTGTCGTCCTCGATCAGCCGCAGCGTCTGCGCCACCGAGCGATCGGGGTCGTAGCCGTCGTCGCGGCTGATGAGCTGGAGCTTGCGGCCATGGACGCCGCCCTTGCCGTTGATCTCGTTGAACGCCGCGACGATGCCTTGCCGCATGCGCTGCCCGAGTGCGGAGGAGGGACCTTCGAGCGCGGCCGCCTGGCCGAACAGGATCGCATCGTCGCTGACGCCGGCCTCGTCGCCTTTCGCGGGCAGCATTGCCGCGGTCAGCAATGCGATGGTCAAGGCGAGGTATGTCGCGGAGCGCGATCGTGTCATGTGGGTGCTTGTCGGATGCAGGACGCGTTGCGGAAACGATAGTTCTGCAGGCTGAACAGGTCGCTAACCCGCGCCGCGCCGACGATCCGTAAGACTCCGGGTAAAACCGGCAAGTTACTGCCAGTCTGCTGCAACTTTGCAGGTCGATCGTTAACTAAGCCGCGCAATCCCGGACGACCGGGTTCCGAAATTTTGCAGTCCTTAACCCCGATCCTTGTCCGATAGTGGCTCCGGCGGCTCAACCAGAAGTTCGTGCCGCCGCGCCGATGGGGACTTGCGGATCAAGATGGGCGGTCGCGATCAGAACGATCAGGATCGGAAACGGATGACCGGATGGTGGCGTGTCGCGCCGCTGCTCGGGCTCTATCGCCCTGCGCTGGTCGCGGTTGCCGTCGGCCTGCTGTTCTCGGTCGTGGGCGCGGCCGCCGTTGCGCGGTGGGAAAACCGCGTCAACAAGCTCGAGTTCGAGAACGCGGCCGAAACCGAAGCGATCGTCATGCAGAACGGCATGAGCGAGTATATCTCTAGGCTCGTCGCGCTGCGCACGCTGTTCGAATCAACCAACGAGGAAATCACCCGCAGCGAATTCGAGACCTTCAGCACTCGTCTGTTCGAGCGTCATCCCGGCATGCTGCGAATCGCCTGGCTGCCGCGCGTCAACCGCAAGGAGCGCGCCGAATACGAGGCCGCCGCGATCACGGACGGCGTGCCCGACTATCGCATCAAGTCGCTCCAGGGTGATGCCTTCGCGGTCGCGCCGCAGAGCGACGAATATTTCCCGGTGTTCTACTCGACCCAGCCCAAGACCTCGCAGGTCTACGGCATGGATTACGCGACCGTCCCGGAACGTCGTGCGGTCCTGGAGCGGGCGCGCGACAACGATCGGATCGCGGCCCTCCGCACCCGCCTGTTCGAACCCAAGGAGGGCGGCCGGCTGCCCGACGTCCTCGTAGCCATTCCCGTCTACGCCAAAGGGACGTCGCGCGAGACGGTCGCGGACCGGCGTCGCAATCTGGCCGGCTTCGTCGTCGGCGTGTTCGACCTGCCGGTGCTGGTCCAGTCCATTCGCGTGACCACCGGCGCAAGCCCCGCGGTCAGCGTCAACGTCTATCCGCCCTTCACGGGACAGATCGTCAGCCTCGAACAAAGCCTGCCGGATTATTCGTCGGCCGCCACGGCGCCGCAGTCGATGCGGGACGTCGCGCGGGCCCTGCACTGGTCGGGCAGTCTCAAGATCGGCGACACCGACTGGCAGGTGCGCGCGATGCCGACGGCTGGCGGCGCGCTCGAGACGTCCTACGATCGCGCGGTCGCGGTCCTCATCGTCGGCATGCTGCTGACGCTGTCGCTGTCGACCTATCTCATGCTGGCAAGCCGCAATTCGCGGCGCCTGTCGCTGGCGAACCGTCGGGTGCTCGAACTCGCCCAGACCGACATCCTGACCGGTCTGCCGAACCGTGCCTTCTTCCTCGCCCGGCTCGACGATCTCAACGGCCAGCTCAACGACAGCGGTTCGACTTTCTCGATCCTGATGCTCGATCTCGACCGCTTCAAGAACGTCAACGACTCGCTCGGTCACGGCGCCGGCGATGCGCTGCTGCGCCAGGTGGCGCAGCGGCTGAAATCCGCGCTGCGCGCCACCGACGTGCTGGCGCGGCTCGGCGGCGACGAGTTCGCCATCATCCAGGAGGGCTGCGAGGACCAGCGCGTCTGCTCCACCGAGCTGGCGGGACGGATCGCCAAGCTCGTGGCCGAACCGTTCCTCTTGCCCGGACATCGTGTCGAGATCGGCACCAGCATCGGCATTGCGATCGCGCCGGACCATGGCAGCGACCAGGAGCAGTTGCTGAAGAAGGCCGACCTTGCGCTCTATCGCTCGAAGTCAGCAGGCCGCAACTGCTTCACCATCTACGACGAGGCGATGTCGGCCGAGCTCGAGGCGCGCAGCACGCTGGAAGGCGACCTGCGCGACGCCATCGCGCTCTGCCAGCTCGAAGTGCACTATCAGCCGTTCGTCGATGCGGCCAGCGGCCAGCGGCGCGGCTTCGAGGCGCTGGTGCGCTGGCGCCATCCGAGCCGCGGCCTGATCCCGCCGGACCAGTTCATACCGCTGGCCGAGGAGACCGGGCTGATCGTTCCGCTCGGCGAATTCGTGCTGCGGCGCGCCTGCGCGGATGCTGCCGGCTGGCCCTCCGGCCTCGCGGTCGCGGTGAACCTGTCGCCGATCCAGTTCAAGGAGGCCGAGCTGTTCGAGATGATCTGCGCGGCGCTCGCCGATTCCGGCCTGCCACCGCAGCGGCTGGAGATCGAGATCACGGAATCGGTCCTGCTCGAACGCGGCGTCGAGAACCTCGCTTTCATGGAGCGGCTGAAGAGCATCGGCATCGAGCTCGCGCTCGACGATTTCGGCACCGGCTATTCGTCGCTCAGTTATCTGACCACGTTCCCGTTCGACAAGATCAAGATCGACAAGTCGTTCATCCGCAACCTCACGCATCAGCCGCGCAGCTCCGCCATCATCGCCTCGATCCTGACGCTGGCGCGCGGGCTGGACATGTCGGTCACCGCCGAGGGTGTCGAGACATGCGAGGAGTTCGAGCGGCTGAAGGCGCTCGGCGTCAATTTCGCGCAAGGCTATCTGTTCGGGCGTCCGCAGCCGGTCGACCAGATCGCATTCGACGAGTCCGTCCGCCCTTCGCAACTCGACGCCGCCTGAGCCGAAATATCTATGAGAGGCCGTCATGCCCGGGCTTGTCCCGGGCATCCACGTTACGGTCCGTCCGCGCGGCAAAGATGTGGATGGCCGGGACATAGGCGAGCGGAAGCGACGCCGTCCTTCGGACGGCTGTGCCCGGCCATGACGCTGTGGAAGCTGCGGAGCAAATTCCCAAGTACGATGCTCCCGCGCGCTATGGGTATGAGCGAAAAGCGCTTGACCCGGGCGTCCACGGATGGTCGGTAGGATCGTCTAGGGATGAAATAAGCACAACATGCGGCTTCCGTTCTTCTACGGCTGGGTCGTGGTCGCGGTGACCTTCGTCACCATGGCCATCGGCGTCAACGCACGCACCGCGTTTTCGCTGTTCTTTCCGCCGATCATCTCCGAATTCGGCTGGGAGCGCGGGATCACCGCAGGCGCATTCTCCTTCGGCTTCGTGGTGTCGGGCGTGGTCAGCCCGTTGATCGGCCGCCTGATGGACCGCGCCGGTCCCCGCGCGGTGATGGAGCTCGGCGTCGTGCTGATGGGCGGCGGGCTGCTGCTCGCTCCGCTCACCAGCGAGCCCTGGCATCTCTATGTGACCATCGGCGTCATGGTCGGCGCCGGCAGCGTCTGTCTCGGCTATTCCGGCCAGTCGCTGTTCCTGCCGAACTGGTTCATCCGCAAGCGTGGCTTCGCCATCGGCATCGCCTTCGCCGGCGTCGGCATCGGCTCGGTGACGCTGCTGCCATGGGTGCAGCTCATGATCGAACAGACCGGCTGGCGCACGGCCTGCACCGCGATGGGCCTGCTCATCCTCATCGTGCTGGCGCCGATCAACCTGTTCCTGCACAGGCGCCCCGAGGATATCGGCCTTCGACCGGATGGCGATGCCGCGCCGGTCGCCGGTGCCGCAAAGCCGGTCTCCAACATCGTCGATCCCGTCTGGGTCGGCACCGAGTGGACGCTCAAGCGCGCCGTCGGGACGGCGCGGTTCTGGTGGATCGCGGTCGGCTATTTCTCCGGCCTGTACATCTGGTATGCGGTGCAGGTGCACCAGACCAAGTTCCTGCTCGATATCGGCTTCAGCCCCGGTGTCGCGGTGTGGGCGCTTGGCATCGTCAGCCTGCTCGGCATTCCCGGCCAGATCGTGCTGGGCCACGTTTCCGACCGCATTGGACGGGAATGGGTCTGGGCCATCAGCTGCGCGGGTTTTGCGATCTGTTTGGCGGCGCTGATGGCGCTGAAGTACCAGCCTTCGCTCTGGCTCGTCTATCTCATGGTGTTCGCGCAAGGCGCGCTCGGCTACGGCCTCACCTCGATCATGGGCGCGGTGGTGTTCGAGATCTTCCAGGGCAAGCACCAGGGCAGCATCTTCGGCACGATCATGCTGGCGGCCCTGGCCGGCGGCGCGGCCGGTCCCTGGCTCACGGGTTTTCTCCACGATCGCACGGGCGATTACACGCTCGCCTTCGCCATCGCCATCGTCGTGAGCGCGTTGTCGGCGCTGTCGGTATGGCGGGCATCGCCCGGCAAGGTGCGCGCTGTGGCCGGACGGCTGCACAAGCTCCAGGGCGCACGCGCGGAGTAGGTTCCACACGCATCGGATTACCTTCGTCTCTTTCGCGGACCGTTAAGCATGCCGCGTCTTGGCGGGACGCGGCGGGACTGCAAAAACATCTTGGACACCATCGAAGCGCTAGCCTCGATCGATTTCTGCTTCTTCCCGATGACTCCGGGTCCAACGATGTCTGCCTCCGATCGTCTTGTGACAGAAACTCCGGAACTGCTGCTGGCTGCGCTCGAACGCGCCGACGATGGCGTCGTCATTGTCGATGACGCGCAGCGCATCACCCACTTCAACACCGCCGCGGAGCGGATCTGGAAGCTCGCGCGCACCGAGGTGCTCGGTCGCGATGCCGGCCTTCTCACCCTCAAATGCCTCCAGGCCGACGCGGTCACGGATTTCCGCGACGAGATCAGCCTCGTGCGGCGCGACGGCAGCCGCATCAAGGCGGCCATCACGCTGTCCTCCGCGACCATCGATGGCGCGGTCCATCACATCGTGTTCGCCCGCGACGTCACCGCGGAGGCCGAGCGCCGTGCGCGGATCGGGCTTCTCCACGCCGTCTCCGACCAGACCAACCGCGCGGTGATCATCACCGACACCGAGCAGAACATCGTCTACGTCAATTCGGCATTCACGGCGCTGTTCGGCTATGCCAGCGCGGAGGCCGAAGGGCGCCGCGCGGGCGAGCTCATCGCCGGCCGCCACACCGATCGCAAGGCCGTCGCCAAACTCGTCAAGCGTCTGATGCATGGCGGCCGCCGCGGCGAGGCCGAGGTGCTCGCCTACGACAAGGATGGCGAGGAGACCTGGGTCTGCGCCCGGATCGATGCCTTCCGCGACAAGAAGGGCAGGGTCAAGCACATCTTCGCGCTGCTCGAGGACATCACCGAGACCAAGCAGCTGCGCTCGCTCCAGCAGCTCATCATGGGCGCGCTGGCCGATGAGGTTCCGATCGCCGAGATCGCCGACCGACTGTGTCGCCGCGTCGAGGAGATTGCGCCCGACGTGGTCTGCTCGCTGCTTCACGTCGATGCCGCAGGCCTGATCCACCCGCTCGGGGGGCCGAGCCTGCCCGAGGACTATTCCCGCGCACTGGACGGTGTTGCGATCGGCCCCGATGTCGGCTCCTGCGGAACGGCGGCCTATTATGGCGAGCCGGTCCTGGCTGAAGATCTCGACACCGATCCGCGCTGGCAGCCCTACAAGGCGATGCCGCTCGGGATTGGCCTGCGCGCCTGCTGGTCGACCCCAGTCAAGGCCAAGGACGGAAGGGTCATCGCCACCTTCGCCTTCTACTACCGGGAACCACGCGCGCCGAGCAACTGGCACCGGCGCATCGTCGATGCCTGCGTCAACCTCGGTGCGTTTGCGATCGAGCGCAAGGAGGCACGCGCGGAGATCGCGCGGCTCGCCTATCACGACATCCTCACCGGCCTGCCCAACCGTGCGCAGCTGCGGCACCTGATCTCGGCCGCGATCGGCGCCTGTCCGACCGGCAGCCACGTCGCGCTGGCCTTCCTCGACGTCGACCATTTCAAGGACGTCAACGATACGCTCGGTCACGCCGCCGGCGACGAGCTCCTGATCCAGCTCGCGCAGCGGCTGCGCGAGCAGATCGGGCCCGAAGACATCCTGGGCCGGCTCGGCGGCGATGAATTCGTCGTGCTGCTGCCGCATCGCAACGCCGAGAGTGCCGGGCGTGTCGCGACCGGGATCACCGAGGCGCTGGCTGCGCCGTTACGGCTCGGATCCAGGCAGATGCAGATGTCGGCCAGCATCGGCATCAGCCTCTACCCCGATCATGCCACCGACATCGACACGCTGATGCAGCAGGCCGACGCCGCCATGTACATGGCCAAGCAGGCCGGACGTTCGACCCATCGGCTGTTCAGCGCCGAGATGAACGGGTTGACCGAGCAGCGGCTGGCGCTGATCGCGGCGCTGCGCCGTGCCATCGCGGAGGGCGAGCTCACGCTCAGCTACCAGCCGCAGATCCGCAGCTGCGACGGCGCGATCCATGGCCTCGAGGCGCTGGCGCGCTGGCATGATGCCGAACTCGGCGACGTCTCGCCGGCAAAGTTCATTCCGCTTGCCGAGGAATGCGGACTGATCGAGCAGATCGGCCTGTGGTCGGTGCGCGAGGCCTGCCGGCAGATGGCGCGCTGGCGCCGCGCCGGGCTCAACATTCCCTGCGTGTCAGTGAACCTGTCGCCGATCAATTTCCGCAACGTCACGCTGGCGGCGCGGCTGGCCGACATTCTGGCCGAATACGGGCTGCCGCCGGACGCGCTGATGCTGGAGATCACCGAAGGCGCGTTCATGCAGGACAGCGTCGCCGCGATCGAGACGATGAACGCGATCCGCGAGCTCGGCGTCGGGCTCTCGGTGGACGATTTCGGCACCGGCTATTCCAGCCTCAGCCGCCTCGCGCACCTGCCGATCCGCGAGCTCAAGATCGACCGCAGTTTCATGCGCGACATCGAGAAAGACGCCGGCGCGCTCGCGATCGCCACCGCCGTGGTGCGCGTGGGGCAGGGCCTCGGCATGACCGTCGTCGCCGAAGGCGTCGAGACCGAGGCGCAGCGCAAATTGCTGGCCGATCTCGGTTGCGACGTCGTGCAGGGCTTCCTCTACGCGCCCGCGCTCCCCCCGGTCGCGTTCGAGCGCTGGCTGATTGAGCACTGCGCCGAGCAGGCGAGGGCGATGCCGGGCCGGCTCGATGCGGCGGCGGGTCGCGACGCGGTGAAGCGCTCGGCGTAGGGCTAATCGGCCCGCGAAGGCGTGCCACGGAGTCCATGCTCATCTTCCTTGTGATCCATGGAAGCCGCCGGCGGTGCCCGCTCTCAGTCATCAGTTTTGCGGCACGAAACGGCCGAAGGAAGGTAGTCTGAGACAAAGCTTGATGATGAGAGGAAGCGCGAGCACGGGGATGACGCACGCGGCGACATAGCCCTCCGCGAGTGGTGGTAGACCGAAGCTTGCTGCCGCCCACACGAGAGTGACGTTACGGTTTCCGGTCACGAGGCCTATTGTTCCGGCGGTCTGCAGCCCCAGCCTGGCGAAGGTGAGAGTAGCGAGCGCGCACAACCCGAAATTGGCAACGATTGCCGCGACGAGCATCATGTCGAAACGCAGGGCATTGCTGGTCCATTGGGCGCTGATGCCCTGTGAAGTGGCTAGTCCAACGATGATGAGTCCGATAACGGCGATCCCGGTGGCCGCGCGTTGATCGGGCAGAACGGGGGTCAGATGTCGGTGGAACCATATTGCCGGAAAGGCAACCATGCCTGCTGCTCCGATAATGCTGAACAGCCGGATAGCCAGGGCGCCCATATCGAATGCAACTCCAAGTCCGAGCACTGTGGCAAAACACGGAATCGATATTGGCGCGAGGAGGGTCAGTGCGATGGAGACGAGGAGCGCGAGCCGCGGCCGCAAGCCAAGCATCCCCGCAATCGCAGCAGCGCTTCCGACCGGCGGCGCCAGCAGCGAAAGCAGGACACCGGCCCGCAGCGCAGGATCAAGCGGAAGAGAGGACAGCAGAGCGGCGGCAGCCAAAGGAAGTGCCAGGCCAACCCAGACAAGCACCACGGCCATCAGAGGTAAACGAATCCTGGCCTCGGACGGCGCGAGCCCGGCAGTGAGAAACGAGCCGAGTGTCAGGAGGAATGCCGAAAAAGGCAAAAGATCGTAGCCAATATGAGCGAGCGGACTGATCAACAGCCCGGCGCAAAGTGAGATCACCAAGAGCGTCGGTCCTTGTCCGCCAAGCGTAGACAATATTCTGCCAACGTACATATCGGCTCCTCGTTTACGTGCGTGTCGGCGCTGTGCAATCTTCGGATTGCAGGCTCTGATGGCCGGAATGTGCGGTGCATAATTGGCGTGACACCAACCGACACCCGCCGAAGACGGCCGCCGGCGTCAGCGCGCGGCGCCGGCGGAGTTCGCGGTTCTCGCCAGCGCGATGATCAAAACAGTCCGGCGCTCCAATCCAGGCCATCGGTCAGCGTGAGCACGAACACGAAAGCGCAGGCTCCGGCCAGCAGCAGAGCGTGTTTCGCCACGTCGGCGCGGGTGACCGAGACGACGGTCCGGGAAATCGCGTTGATGATTGCTGTCACGTCGGCCTCTCGATCTTTCACATCCAATGAAGCAGCTTCCGTCGCCAGACCGTCAGTCGCCCCAGGCTGCGACGACCAGGGAAGGATCACCTTGCTCGGGTGCCGCGCGCGCAATGAGGGTGCCGCCAATCACGTGAACAACGCCGAATCCCAGAAGGATGAGGACCATCAACTGTGTTTCGCTCAATCGTCCCACGTTCTTGCCCCTTCGCTTGTTCAGCAACTGACGAGCGTGCGTTTTCGTGTCCGGCGATGGCGTCGGGTCGCAAAGGTTGATTTCGACCCGATCGGAACCAAGATGCCGGTAGCGATGAATGACGTCGGTTGCCTCTCGGCGGCGGGATTCGTGTAGTGCAGCGACGATCGTTGATGCCAGGGAACTCCGAGGTGGCGCGGGCACGTCGATCTTCATGGCTATTCTCCTGATGCTGCGCGGCATGGCGCAGGTGGGTGCGTGCGTGCGCCGGGCCCGCCTGAGACGATTGAGACCTGCATCGAAATCTGCCGCCGCGCTTGCTGGCTTGGCCACTACTGCGGCGTTCGCCCGGTTCGCTTACGTCGATCCCGGGGTGGGCCGCGAAAATGGCGACGATTGCTGGTCGCATCCGGCTGGGCTGCGCGTGAGCAGGACCGGCTCCCAGAAGAATCGGGTGGTTTCGCACGTCGCCTCGTGCAGGCAAATCCCGATATCTCTGAGGTATTCGGGCTTGTGCCTGAGGTCGGCAAGCAGCTCCGCCCTGAAGCGCGCGCGCTGGTACCAGGTGACGAACAGCGTGAGGAGCGCCAAACCGCGCAGATGAAAATCCTTTGCGGGGGGAATGGTGTCGGAGATGCGCACTTGGGACTTTGCCCGCAGCGCATTCGCGGCCTCGGGAAACGACGCGCGACGACTGGGCCTGGCAGCTTCATCCCAGTCGAGAATTTGATCGTCCAGATGGGTCAATGCGATCTCCTGTTTGATGGCCGTTTTGACGCCGGAGTCCATCAGTCGCCTCCGAAAAGGAGCGGTGTGACCGGAGGTGCCGAGTCCGAAGCCGCCCCGGCATGCGGAGCGGCAAAGGCCGTCAGTGCGACGTCGATCCCCGCAAGGACCATGAAAAGAACGGCGATCGCTGCGAGGAGGTGACGCGCGCACATGACTGCTTTCCGGATGAAATTGCCGAGCGCCGTTTCACCAATCGGCATCCCGTCGCAATGGGATCAGAACCTGCAGCCGTCTTCGCTGGCGTTATTCAATCGTCATTGGCGCGTTAATAATGTTCGCAAGGCTGGCAATTGCTGTAGAGTGTATACCCAACGGGTGCGTGTGATTGAATCGGAGGCGGCGTGGTCAGAGCTACATCTGCGGCGTGCCCAAACTTTAATCTCTCGCTTCTGGGGCGTTTCGTGCTGACGGGGCCGGATGGTGCCGTCAGCCTGCCGAACAAGAAGCTCGCGGGGTTGCTGGCCTTTCTGGCCTGCATGGCTCCTGACTCGCAGTCGCGCGAAAAACTCTCGACCTTGCTGTGGGGATCTCACCTCGATGCGCAAGCGAAGCAAAATCTGCGACAAGCGCTCTTCAAGCTGCGTCAAATCCTGGGTCAGGATGCGCTGAAGAGCGATGGCGAACTCGTATCGCTGAATGCCGCTGTGATCGCCTGCGATGTGAGCCGATTTGAGGAGCTTGTCCAAGACGGCAGCCGCGATGCATTGAGTGCGGCGGCGGACCTCTATCGCGGGCGCCTGGCTGACGACGTCAGCGTCGGCGAAGAAAGCTGGAGCGAATGGGTCGCCGGCGAACGCGAGCGGTTATCGGAGCTCGCTCTGGGCGCGATGGTGACCCTCGGTGGGCATGAGCTGTCCGAGGGGCGTGCGGAGCAAGCCCTGCGAACCGGCCAGCGCGCCAATGCACTCAATAACCTGCGCGAAGATTCGCATCGCCTGATCATGCGCGCTTTGTCCGCAACGGGACGTAACGCCGAGGCGCTCAAATACTATCGGGACGTCGTTGCTTTGCTGAAGCGCGAGTTGAGCACCGAGCCGGATCTGGCAACCAGGTCGCTGGCCGCGGAACTGCGCAGCAATCACGCGCAGAACGTCGCGCCGGCTGCAGGTGAGGTCGCGCCGGAGGCCTCACCCCCGCTGGCGCTCGTCATGCACGACGAGAAGCCGTCCCTGGTGGTTCTGCCGTTCAGCAACATGAGCGGTGACCCCGAGCAGGACTATTTCGCCGACGGCGTCACCGCGGACATCATCACGGCCCTGTCGCGCTTTCGCGCCCTTGTGGTGATTGCACGCGGGACGAGCTTTGCCCTCCGGGACAAGGGAATGACCAGCCAGCAAATTGCGCAACAACTCGGTGTCCAATACGTCTTGAGCGGCCAAATACGCAAGGCCGGCAACCGCATTCGCGTGTCAGCCGAGCTGACCCATAGCGGCAGTGAGGCTCAGGTCTGGTCCGATCGCTATGACCGCCCACTGACCGACATCTTCGATCTGCAGGATGACGTCAGCAGCAGCGTCGCTGCGGTCGTCGATCCCGCCGTTCGTAGCGCCGAGATCGAACGAGCACGTCGCAAGCAGCCAACCAATCTTTCCGCGTACGATCTCTACCTGCGTGCCCTTCACCACCTCTGGGGCGGCACCCGTGAGGATATCACCAAGGCGATCGACCTGCTTCGACAGTCTCTCAGCCTTGATGAGGCGCGCTCGCCGACGCTCGCGGCGCTCGCTTGGGGACTCGTCATGGCTTCGCCGCTTGGCGCACGCACGTCGCCGGACGCCACGACCGAGGCGCTAAGTCTGGCGCGCCGCGCCGTCGAGCAGGACGGTACGGACGCTTTTGCCCATGCCGTCTATGGCTTCACGCTCTTTGGGCCCGCCGGCGACAACGATCAGGGGCGTATTCACGCCATCGAGGCCGTGAGGCTCAATCCCAGTTCGGCCTTCGCGTGGGGTACGCTCGGAATGATCGATAGCATGGCAGGCGACTACGAGAACGCACTCGCATGCCTTCATCGTTCTCTCGTCCTCAGTCCCTACGACAGTATGCTGCATTTGTGGATGACAGGATTGACGGCGTCTTGCTTTGCGCTCGGGCGCCATGAGGATGGCATCGCCTGGGCACGCAAGTCGGTTCAGCACAATCCGGGCAATGGCACCGGCCATCGTATGTTGGCGGCCAATCTGGTCGCCGCCGGCCGCCTGGAAGAAGCTCGCGAGATCACGCGGCGTCGCGATGCAACACAAAAGACAACGATCCGCGATCTGCGCGCCATGCGCTTCTTCAAGCAAGACGATGCTCTCGCACGCTATCTTGCGGCCCAGCAGGTTGCCGGTGTGGCCGATTGAGCGTCAAGCGCCGAGTGCAACGAGAAGCGTGCGACCGGTCATGAAGATGAGGATGAGCGAACCGACCGTCCACAGCGTCGCGCGAACTTCGTGGATTTGCCCGGTGAGATAGGCCAGAAAATGCAGCAGGCGTGAGGCAACGTAGCCGTAGAGAAGCCACTGCGCGAGCAGCAGCGACGGCTGTGTGAGGATATAGAGCAGGCCCGCGACCAGGAAGTACGGCAAGCTCTCGAGGTCGTTCATCTGGATCCGGCGGATCCGCTCGACACGTTCGTTGGGAAGAAGCTGCGCTGGATCTGGCGCGGGATTCATCGGGGTCTTCTTGATATCCTCCGGCGAACGGTAGCCCCCCTTGGCTTGCACCATCCGGATCACGGTCAGCCATGACATCGCCACCGCCTTCATGATCATCAGGGTGGCGGCAACGGCATAGGTGGCGAAAAGGGGATCGTGAAGACTCATTCGGTCCAATCTGGCCCCCTCTGACGTTTCCACGTGACATGCGCGACCGCGTCGCCAGCAAGCAAAGGACGTCACCAGTCCGCGTATAGCCCGGCGCGCTCGCGAACGCCACCGCCGTGGTGCGCGTCGGGCAGGGTCAATTGCCGGCGGAGCTCGGCTGCGACGTCGTGCAGGGCTTCCTCTATGCCCCCGCGCTTCACCCGGTCGCATTCGAGCGCTGGCTGATCGAGCACTGCGCCGAGCAGGCGAAGGCGATGCTTGGGCGGCTCGATGTTGCGCCGGCGGTTGCGGTGAAGCGGTCGGCGTAGGGCGTGTACCTCGCAATACCGATCTGCCCGAAGCGCGTGCCACGTGCGCTCTGTCCCTGGGAGCGGACAAGGGCAACTCGCCTTAACGAGGGAGCTATGGGCCACAGCCGGAAGTCATTCGCTTACCACGTATAGCGCATGACACCCTTGCCGGCGTAGGAGCGGGTCACCTGCGAGAACTCGCCCTCGAAGGTGGCGGCGAGCGAGATGCCGCTGATGAAGGTCATCTCGGCCGAGGCGGTGGTCAGTGCGGCGTCGCGCGCTGCTGCCGCGCCGTTGACGACAAAGCTTGCGCCGGGCAGGGCGATGAACGTCGCCGATGCGGCGCGGTCGGTGTTGAAGTCGTGCGCCCAGGCGGCACGGCCACGCAGCGTCAGCATGGCATCGCCGACCGCATAGGATTTGTCGGTGCGCAGGCCGAGTTCGCTGCGGGTGTCGGTCACGGTCTTGCCGGCGTAGCTGAGCGCGAAGGCGTTGCTGCCGGCGACGGCGGTTTCGGCATAAGCGGGCAGCGCGATGGCGGTGACCTGGGCGGCGGCGTAGGGTGTCAGACCGAGCCCGCCGAGCCACGAGGTCACGGTGCGATTGCCGGCTTCAAAGCGCCCCGAGAACGTGTTGGCATTAAAGTGCGCCTGCAACTGATCCGCGATGACCTTGCGGTTGGTGGTGACGTCCTGCCAGCCGTAGGCCAGCGCACCCGACAGATAGGTCGCGCCGATGGTGTGGCGCACGAAGCCGCCGGCCTGGAACAGGTCGGAGCGCCCGGAGCCGCCATTGGCGACGCTGAAACTGGTGCTGCCGCCGGCCATCGCGAAACCGGCGACGGTATCAGGTGCAAAGCGAAAGTCGACGCCGGCGGCGACGCCGCCGATACGGCTGCTTGAGGTGTTCGAACCGGCGGCTGCGTTGCCATCGGTGGTCTGCGAACCGCCGAAGCCCGAGGCCCACACGCTCCAGCGCGGATCGTAGGTCCGGGCCGCGGGCGCCTTGCTGAACATCGCATAGGCGTCGCGCGCCGCGCGGCTCTTCGCCGTCGAGGCATAGCTGTTCGCGCTGCTGTCATCGGCGAACGACGATGCGCCCGGCGCATCGAAGCCGCGGCCGAACGTAAATGGATCCGTCATCATGCCCATGAACTGCGTCATGGCGTTGAAGGTCGTCTGTTGCCCGCCGGTCGCGGTCTCGCCGGAGGCCTGCGTGAGCCCCGCCTGTGTCAGCCCGCCATAGACCAGCGGAATGCCGCCATTGCGGTTGAAGTAATTCACCAGCGCGTTGCCGACGCCGGACTGGTTGCCGCTGAGACCGGTGTTGGGCGGCGCGATAAAGGCCAGCGCGAGGTCGAGATAGGCATTGTTGGCGTCATAGCTCAGGCTGGTCTTGAAGCCTGACGGCAGATTGGTGTTGACGAAAGTTCCGAACGTGCTGCCGCCGAGGCCGCTGGTGGCGTTAACGATGGTGTATTGCTTCGCGACATAGCTGCCAGCCGCGAAGCTCGCATTCACGGTGGCGCCGCCAAGGTTAGCAGTGCCCGTCACGTTGACGCGATCGGCATTGGCCGGCGAGACCTCGATCATGTAGTGCGATGCCGCCGTAAGCAGGAGATTGCCCTGCACGGTCAGCAGCCCGATCGAATTGCCCGGCGCCAGCGTGCCGCCATTGATGGTGGTGTTGCCGACGATGCCGGTGCCACCCAGCGTGCCGCCGCTGTTCACCGTTACGCCGCTCGACGCGGTGATCGAGCCGTTCACCGCCAGCCTGCCGCCATCGACGCTGGTAGCGCCGGTATAGGTGTTCGCGCCAGACAGCGTCAGCGTGCCGGCGCCGGTCTTGGTCAGCGAGCCGGTGCCGGTAACAGCGCCGGCATAGTTCGTGTCGGTCGCCTGATTGATCGCGAGCGCTGCCGCTCCCAAGGCGACGGTGCCGCCCGTGCCTGACAGCGACGACATGGTGAGATTGAAACCGTTGAGATCGAGCGTGCCGCCATTCACCGCATAGGCGGTATTGCCCGCGAATGCCCCGGCGGTGCCCGCCCGCAATGTGCCGGCCTCGACGGTGGTGGCGCCGGTATAGGTGTTGACGCCCGACAGTGTCAGCATGCCGCTGCCGGCCTTGACGAGCGCGCCGGTGCCGCCGATCGCCTGGGAGACCGTCGTGTTGAATCCGTTGGTGTCGAACGTGCCGCCGCCCGCGTTCAGTGTGATGGCGCGGGTGTTGGCCAGATCGAAGCTCGCGCCGAACTGCAGCGTACCGCCGCTGAACGTCAGGCCGCCGGTATTGGCGCCGAGGTTGTTGTCGGCCGAGATCGCCAGCGCGCCGGCATTGATCGTCGTGCCGCCGGTGTAAGTGTTCGCGCCCGACAGCGTCAGCGTACCGCTGCCGGTCTTGGTCAGCGAGCCGCCGGTGCCGCTAAAGAAACCGCCGTCCTGGATGACGCCGGAAAACGTGGTCGAGAGATTGTTGCCGCCGACCGCCAGGTTTTTTGAGCCCAGAAAAACGCTGCCGGCGCCCTCGATCGAGCCGGCCGTGGTGCCGCCGGTCGTGAGCCCTGAAATGTCGAGAAGGCCGGTGCCGTTCAGGATGAACCGCGCGGCTCCACCGCTGGCGCCACCAGTTATGATGCTGCCGCCGCCGCCGTTGGTGGTGATGGTGGCGCTGCCGGCCGTGCTGGTGGCGCTAAAGTCCAGGAAGCCGCTGTTGATGATGGTGGCGCTGCCGGCCGTGCTGCTGCCGAAGAACTCCAGGGTGCGGTTGTTGGTGATGCTGGCGCTGCCGGCCCTGCTACTGTCGAAGAAGTCCAGGAAGCCGTTGTTGGTGATGCTGGCGCTGCCGGCCGTGCTGCTGTCGTTGAAGGCCAGGCTGTTGGTGATGGTGTTGGTGATGGTGGCGCTGCCGGCCGTGCTGGCGTCGTGGAAGGCCAGGGTGTCGTTGTTGGTGATGCTGGCGCTGCCGGCCGTGCCGGTGCCTTCGAATATCAGAAAACGGTTGTTGGTGATGCTGGACGACGCGATCGAGCCGCTCACCGCCAGCACGCCGCCATCGACGGTGGTAGCGCCGGTGTAGGTGTTCGCGCCAGACAGCGTCAGCGTGCCGGCGCCGGTCTTGGTCAGCGAGCCGGTGCCGGTAACAGCGCCGGCATAGTTCGTGTCGGTCGCCTGATTGATCGCGAGCGCTGCCGCTCCCAAGGCGACGGTGCCGCCGGTGCCTGACAGCGACGACATGGTGAGATTGAAACCGTTGAGATCGAGCGTGCCGCCATTCACCGCATAGGCGGTATTGCCCACGAACGCCCCGGCGGCGCCCGCCCGCAATGTGCCGGCCTCGACCGTGGTGCCGCCGGTATTGGTGTTGACGCCCGACAGCGTGAGCGTGCCGCTGCCGGTCTTGGTCAGCGAGCCGCCGGTGCCGCCAGAGAAACCGCCGTCCTGGATGACGCCGGAAAACGTGGTCGAAAGGTTGTTGCCGCCGACCGCCAGGTTCTTCGAGCCCAGAAAAACGTTGCCGGCGCCCTCGATCGAGCCGGCCGTGGTGCCGCCGGTCGTGAGCCCTGAAATGTCGAGAAGGCCGGTGCCGTTCAGGATGAACCGCGCGGTTCCACCGCTGGCGCTATCAAATAGGAAGCTGCGGCCGCCGCTATTGGTGGTGATGCTGGCGCTGCCGGCCGTGCTGGTGGCGTTGAAAAACAGGCTGCCGCCGCTGTCGTTGGTGATGGTGGCGTTGCCGGCCGTGCTGGTGGCGAAGAAATTCACGAAGCCGTTGTTGCTGATGCTGGCGCTGCCGGCCGTGCTGGTGTCGAAGAAGTCCACGCCGTTGGTGTTGGTGATGCTGGCGCTGCCGGCCGTGCTGCTGTTGTTGAAGGCCAGGAGGCCGATGTTGGTGATGCTGGCGCTGCCGGCCGTGCTGGTGGCGAGGAACCGCAGGAGGCTGTTGTTGGTGATGCTGGACGACGCGATCGAGCCGCTCACCGCCAGCTCGCCGGCATCGACGGTGGTAGCGCCGGTGTAGGTGTTCGCGCCCGACAGCGTCAGCGTGCCGGCGCCGGTCTTGGTCAGCGAGCCGGTGCCGGTAACAGCGCCGGCATAGCTCGTGTCGGTCGCCTGATCGATCGTGAGCGCGGCCGCTCCCAAGGCGACGGTGCCGCCGGTGCCTGACAGCGACGACATGGTGAGATTGAAACCGTTGAGATCGAGCGTGCCGCCATTCACCGCATAGGCGGTATTGCCCACGAACGCCCCGGCGGCGCCCGCCCGCAATGTGCCGGCCTCGACCGTGGTGGCGCCGGTATAGGTGTTGACGCCCGACAGCGTCAGCGTGCCGCTGCCGGTCTTGGTCAGCGAGCCGCCGAGGCCGGAGTCCTGGATGACGCCGGAAAACGTGGTCGAAAGGTTGTTGCCGCCGACCGCCAGGTTCTTCGAGCCCAGAAAAACGTTGCCGGCGCCCTCGATCGAGCCGGCCGTGGTGCCGCCGGTCGTGAGCTGTGAAATGTCGAGAGCGCCGTTGCCGTTCAGGATGAACCGCGCGGTTCCACCGCTGGCGCCACCAATTAGGATGCTGATGCCGCCGCCGCTGTTGTTGGTGATGGTGGCGTTGCCGGCCGTGCTGCTGTCGGCGAAGATCAGTGAGAAGTTGTTGGTGATGCTGGCGCTACCGGCCGTGCTGCTGCCGAAGAAGGCCACGCCCCCGGTGTTGTTGTTGGCGATGGTGGCGCTGCCGGCCGTGCTGGTGTCGAAGAATTGCAGAGTGCCAATGCTGGTGATGCTGGCGTTGCCCGCCGTGCTGCTGCCGAAGAAGCCCAGGGTGTCGTTGTTGGTGATGCTGGTGCTGCCACCGTTGATCACGATGCCGGCGCCGGTGAAACTGAGCGACTGGCTGTTGCTGAAGCTATAGTTCGACGCGCCCGCGTTGAACGTCCAGCCGCCGACGCTCGTTGAGCCGGCCGAGAATGACAGGTTAGTGACGCCGGATGTGCCGAAGAAGGCGGTGCCGGTCGGCACCGCGCCCGGGGCCCAGTTGGCGGCGGTGTTGAAGTCGCCGGTGCCGGGACTGGCGAGCCAGGTCGCGTCCTGCGCACGCGCCGGTCGGCCTGTCGCCACCGCCAACGCCACCACGGCCAAGCCCGTCGACGCCAACAGCGCCCGGCGCAGGTTCAGATATTCACCACGCATATCGCACCACACCCTTGCCGGCGTAGCTGCGGGTGACATTGGAAAACTCGCCTTCGAAGGTTGCCGCCGCCGACCAGCCGTTGATCCATTTCATCTCGGCGGACGCCGTGGTGAGCGCGGAGTCGCTCGCCTGCCGCGCGCCGTTGACGACGAAGCTCGCGCCGGGCAGCGCCTGGAAGGTGGTGCCGATGGTGCGGTCCGGGTTGAAGTCGTGCGCCCAGGCGGCGCGGCCGCGCAAGGTGAGGATGGCGTTCTGCACGGCATAGGATTTGTCGGCGCGCAGGCCGAGTTCGCTGCGGGTGTCGGTGACGCTCTTCGAGCCATAGGCCAGCGCGAAGGTATTGGCACCGGAGATCGCCTGTTCGGCATAGGCGGGCAGGTCGAAGGTGGTGAATTGGCCCGCGGCATAGGGCGTGATGCCGATGCCTCCCACCCACGGCGCGACAAAGCGATAGCCGCCTTCGACGCGGCCGGAATACGCATTGGCGTTGAAGCGGGCGCGGAGCTGATCGATGCCGGCGACGGTTACGGTGCGATCGGTCGTGACGTCCTGCCAGCCATAAGCCAGCGCACCGGAGATATATGCCGGGCCGACATTGTGCCGCACGAACGCGCCGGCCTGGAACAGGTCGGATCGGCCGCTGCCGCCACCCGTCACGCTGAAATTGGTGCCGCCGCCGGCGAGCGCGAAGCCGGCAATGGTGTTGGGCGAGAAGCGGTAGTCGGCGCCGACCGCGGTGCCGAACAGGCGGCTCGTGGTGGCGTTCGATCCGAGCACCGCATTGCCATCCGTGGTCTGCGAACCGCCGAAGCCCGCCGCCCACACGCTCCAGCGCGGATCGTAGGTTTGCGCCAGCGGCGCCTTGGTGAGCATCGCGTAGGCATCGCGCTCGCTCCGCGAACGGCCCTCCCCCTTCGATGCGTAAGCGAGGCTTTCCCCGGCATAGGCATTCGGCGCTCCGCCCGCACCGACGCCATCGCCACGGCCCGCGAGGAACGGATCGGTCATTACACCCATGAACTGGTTCATGGCGTTGAACGTGGTCTGCTGCGATCCGGTCGCGGTCTCGCCGGAGGCCTGCGATAGCGCATTGAGCAGGCCGCCACCCGACAGCGCGAACAGCGCATTGAAGCCGGCCGGCAGGCTGCCGCCCGCGAGCAAGGCGTTGTCGATTCCCGCCGCGACGTTCCTCTGGTTGAGGGTGGCGGCGCCGGGCAGGATCGGCGACAGCAGGCCGGGATCCAGCGTCAGCAAAACGTTGCCGCCGATGTAGCTCAGTCGCGCGTTGCGGGCGAAGCCGGGCGTGCTGACGGTGGCGAGGGTGGCCGAGCTGAAGGCGCCCGTCGTGCCGGCCGAGGTCAGGATGGTGTAGGTGGTCGTTGCGGACAGACGCGTCAGCGGATCCACCACGACCGTGCCGGCGAGCGTCGCGGTGCCGGTGACCACCGTCTTGTCGGCGCTGGTGCCGGACACCTGCACCAGATAGGCCGAGGCCGCGGTCAGCGTCAGGCTCCCGCTGACCGAGAGCGTGCCGATCGAATTGCCCGGTGCCAGCGCGCCGCCGTTGATCACCGTGTTGCCGACGATGCCATTGCCGCCGAGCGTACCGCCGGCATTTACCGTCAGCAGGCTGGACGACGCGATCGAGCCGTTCACCGCCAGCCTGCCGCCATCGACGCTGGTAGCGCCGGTATAGGTGTTGAGCCCGACAACGTCAGCGTGCCGGTGCCGGTCTTGATCAGCGATGTCCCGGTGGCAATCCCGGTGCCGGTGAGCACGCCGGTGACGTTGGTCGACAGATTGTTGCCGCCAACGGTCAGTTCTGTGCCGTTGAGGTCGAAGCGGCCATTGCCGGCGAGCGAGCCGGCGCTGATCCTGCCGTCGCTGGCCGGGCCGGGGGTGAAAAAGTTGATAACGGCGCCGGGCGCGGTGTTGATCAGCTGCGCGTTGCCGGCCGTCGAGTTTCCGTCGAACAGCACGTTGCCGCTGTTGCTTATGGTGGCGTTGCCGGCCGTGGTGTTGGTGTCGAACGTCAACTGGCTGGTGTTGGTGATGGTGGCGCTGCCCGCCGTGCTGTTGGCGGTGAAGCGTAGGTCGCTATTGTTGGTGATGGTAGCGCTGCTCGCCGTGCTATTGTCGGCGAACGGTAATTGGGCGTTATTGGTGATGGTGGCGTTCTCGGCGGAACTGGTGTCTTTGAAATTCACGCCGCCGAAGTTGTTGTTGATGATTCTGGCGCTGCCGGCCTTGCTGCTGCCGGTGAAACTGACGCCGCCGGTGTTGGCGATGCTGGCGCTGCCGGCCGTGCTGGAGTCATTGAATTGCATGGTATCGGAGCTGGTGATACTGGCGCTGCCGGCCGAGCTGCTATTGTTGAAAATCACGTTGCCGCTGCTGGTGATGGTGGCAGCCCCGGCCGTGGTGGTGGTGTAGAAATTCAGATTGCCGTTGCTGGTGATGCTGGCGCTGCCGGCCGTGCTGGTGCCGAGGAAAGTGATCTCGCCGTAGTTGTTGACGATGCTGGCGCGGCCGGCCGTGCTGGTGGCTGAGAAATTCAGGTAGCCGTTGTTGGTGATGGTGGCGTTGCCGGCCGTGCTGGTGGCGCCGAAAGATACGTAGTTGCCGCTGTTGTTGGTGATGGTGGCGTTGCCAGCCGTGCTGGCGTTGTCGAAAATCAGGCTGCCGCCGTTGGTGGTGGTGAGGGTGGCGCTGCCGGCCGTGCTGGTGGCGTTAAAATGCACTTCGGCGTGGTTGTTGGCGGTGATGGTGGCGCTGCCGGCCGTGCTGGTGTTGTTGAAATACACATTGTTGAACCCGCCGTCGGTGAGAATGGTGGCGCTGCCGGCCGTGCTGGCGTCGTTGAAAAATACGGGGCCGTTGCGGTTGGTGATGGTGGCGGTGCCGGCCGTGCTGTTGTTGTTGAAAATCAGTCTGCCGCCGCCAAAACTGCTGCCGGTGGTGTTGGTGATGGCGGCGCTGCCGGCCGTGCTGTTGTTGTTGAAAGTCAGGCTGCCGAGGTTGTCGTTGGTGATGGCGACGCTGCCGCCCTGGATGTCTATGCCGGCGCCGGTGAAACTGAGCGACTGGCCGGAGTTCGTGAAGCTGTAGGCCGAAGACAAGGTGTTGAAGGTCCAGCCGCCCACCGTGGTGACACTCGAGAGCGATAGCGCGGTCATGCTCGAGGTGCCGAAGAACGCCGTGCCGGTCGGCACCGCGGCCGGGGTCCAATTGGCGGCGGTGTTGAAGTCGCCGCTGCCGGGCGCGGAGTTCCATGTCGCGTTCTGCGCCGCCGCCGGCAACGCCGATGCCAGGCACAGCGCCGACGACGCCAGCAAAACGGTCCGCAACCGGCGGACAGTGTCCGTTGGCCTTCTAGAGTTCCCCGACGCCATAGCCCCTCGTCCCGTGCTGCGAGTTCCGCGGCAACGGCCCCATTAATGTTGTCGCCAAGGGTGCCCCGCAGGCAGTGTCAGTGTCCTGACGCGGGGCGGGTGCTTTTCTGACCCTTTTCTGACATTCGCGTTGTGTTTGCGGTCTGGTGAGCATTTCTGATATTTGCTGCCGCATCAGACGTCCCGGGGGAGGCACGGTGCTCCGTTTTGCTGGCTTTGAACTGGATCGGGCGCGAATCGAGCTGCGCGGGCCCGACGGCGAAGCCATCAAGCTTCGACCGCAAACCTTCGCGATGTTGACGCTGTTTACCGCCAACGCCGGACGCGCCCTCAGCAAGCGGGAGTTGATGGAGGCGGTCTGGCCGAACGTTCATGTCGGCGACGACAGTCTGTTCAAATGCATTCGCGAGCTCCGAACGGCGCTCGGTGACGATCGGCGGCAATTGATCAAGCTGGTTCCCGGCCACGGCTACAGGCTCGACGCCCAAGTGACGAGCGAGCCGGTGACGAGCGAGCCCGTGACGAACGAACCCGCCGGCGGCGCGGCTGCCCCTCCCGCCGACGGCGCGGAACCTGTCGCCAACGCGACGGCTGAGGCTGAGCTTGCGAAAACACGGTGGTCTCGTTTTGTCCAGCGCGGCCCGGCGGCGCTCGCCGCCGTCGCGGTGCTCGGCGCCGCGTTCGGCTTTGCGATCGCGGCGCCGATGTTTGGCCCCGGCCTCTTCATATCCAGACCACCGGCCATCGCCGTGATGCCGATCACCGGCTCCGAAGCCGACACCGTCCCGACGGCGGCCGCTGTCACCATCCGCCTCGCTGACGGGCTGGCGAAGATCGAGAATATCCGCGTCGTGACGCCGGAAGCGGGCAGCGATTCGCCGCAGGCGGCCTCGGCGCGCCCGGCGCAAGCGGACTTCGTCTTGAGCAGCGAATTGCAGAACACCGGCCCGACATGGGAACTGCGCGCCCGCCTGACCCGGACCGCAACCCAGGAAGTGGTCTGGTCGGCGCCGGTTTCGGTCGCGATCGGCGAGACGGACGTGGGCTTGCAGCAATCGCGGCTCGCGGCGGGCCTCGGCCATCTGCTCGCGCTGCGCCTCAATGAGCTGGTGCAGGCCGGCGTGCCGACCGATGGCGCAGCCAAGGGCGTGGTCGAGCAGGCCACCGCTCAGATCAACCAGACCAGCAAGGAGCGTTTCGCGGCGGCGCAGACCATGCTGGAAAAAGCGCTCGGCGATCATCCCGACAATGTGGACATCCAGGTCGCGCTCGCCGCGCTGCAACTGCGCGGCATCCAGATGGTCTGGTACAGCCCGGCCGATGCCGCGGCGGCGGAGAAGAATGCCAAGGCGATGCTGGAGCGCGCATTGCGGAGCAGGCCGGTTTCCATTCCGGTGCTTCAAGCCTATTGCCGCTTTCTCAACGCCACCAACGCATTCACCGAAAGCCTGGCGGCTTGCGCCAGGACGTTGGCGTTCGACCCCTGGGACGGAATGGCGCTGTTCCACATCGGCCTGGCGCAACTTCCACTGGGCCGGTTCGAGGACGCGCTGGCGACGTTCAAGCAAGCCGACCGGTTTGATACGCCGCCGGTGTCGCGCTGGACCTGGCTGCTTGGCGCGGGAGTGAGCTACCTGATGATGGGCCGCGACGAAGAAGCGTTGCCGTGGCTGGAGCGATCCATCGCCATCACGCCGGCATCCGGGCGTCCGCTGATACTGCTGGCCGCGGCCTACCAGCGGTTGGGCCGCACGGACGAAGCACATGCGGCTTTGACGCAAGGCTTGAAGCTGCGGCCCGGTTCGACCGTGAGCAACATCGGGATCCCGACCAAGAATGTCAGCGCCGCTTATATGGAAGCGCGCGGCCGGATCGAACAGGCGCTGATCGCGGCCGGGTTGCCGGAACGCTGATCGGCGGCGGGCGCGCCTATAACGCCTGCCTGACGCCGAGGCGGTCCAGGTGAGGCAGCTTAATCACCACGTATAGCGCGCGACGCCCTTGCCGGCGTAAGAGCGCGTCACCTGCGAGAACTCGCCTTCGAACGTTGCTGCGAGGGAAATGCCGCTGATGAAGGTCATCTCGGCCGAGGCCGTTGTCAGCGCGGCGTCGCGTGCCGCTGCCGCGCCGTTGACGACAAACGACGCGCCGGGCAGCGCGATGAACGTCGCAGAGGCAGCGCGGTCGGTGTTGAAATCATGCGCCCAGGCGGCGCGGCCGCGCTCGGCCTGCTGATCGCGCCGGGCAACGCGCCCTAACGAGGGAGCTATGGGCCAACAAGAGACATTCCACGCGAGAGCATTGGCTTAGAGATTGCTTCGCAAGAAATCGGCCACGTCGGCCTCGACCCGACGAAGAATCGCGGCGCCGTCGACCCCTGCGGCGTCCCTTGCGATGACCTTGCAGTCGGCGGGCGCTTCCTTCATGAGCGCAGGCGTGCAGGGATTGACAAAAATCAAATGTCCACCAGGCACGCTCTCCTGCCGCGGCGGACGCGGCAATGCCGCGGCAAGCGCAAAGATATTGCCTTCCGGGCGGAGGTCGCTGTGCTCGGCCCGATACAGCAGCACCGGCATCGTCAATGAGGTCAGCGCTTCCCGGTCGAACGGAGCGCCGAACGGCTCCAAGAGCACGAGCGCCTTGACCGGGAGCACGTCGGCGGCTTGCCCGAAGATAACGTGCGAGGTGTCATTCGTGTCGGTGCCGTCACAGGCGCGCGGATCGTCGGTGCGCCCGCGGCAGTATGAAACGAGGTGGGCAAAGTCCGGTGTTGCGCCGGCGGCGATGAGCGCCACCGCACCGCCAAACGAGTAGCCGACAATACCCAGCCGCGAGCGATCAGCTTGGGCGGCGAAGCGTTGGTCAGCGAGAACCTGATCGAGAGCCTTGTGCAGTTGTCGCGGTCGATCCCGCAAAGGCCTGGTCCCGGAATGGAACGGGGCGATAACGATGAAGCCCTCTCGTGCCAGCGAGGTGATCAGATCGCGGTCATGGCGGGGAGTTCCGCCACGACCGTTGCCGTGTGAGAACAGCAGCACCGGGAACGTCTTCGCCGGGGCGATCGGTGCGTTACGACTCGCGTGGATGGTAAAGGGCCCGGCCTCGAACGGGGCTTCGGCTACGTCGGTCGGGTAGGCCACGAGAACCTCAAACGGGACCGGAGGCATCTGCGCATCGCCGAGGCCAACAACACCGCTGACTGCGTCCGGCACGGTGATCTGCGCGACGCCCGCGCGATACGTACCATCCGCGCGCGCAGGCGACGGGCTGCCGGCGAGTGGCGCAAGCAGCGAAAGCGCGATCACCGCTGCAAGAACGAGTAGTCCGGCAGGGCCGGCGGGTCGCTTGCACATGGTGGTTACTCCTCGATCTGTGGTGGCTTCTTGGCCGGGCAATTAGTGACTGCGATTGGCAACAAGGTCGGCCGGATCCAGCACGCGGCCACCAAGCAACACTTTTAGAATCCCTGCATAGGCTTCGATCGTCTGCGTCGGATCTTCACGCAGCAATAGCAGATTGGCCCGCTTGCCGACCTCCACGGTCCCGACATCCTGATCCAGCTTCAACGCCTGCGCATTGGACAAGGTCGCGGAACGAAATATTTGTTCGGGCGTCTCGCCCGCCGCGACGAGACGATGCATTTCGAACCAGCCGTTGAGACCGGGGGGATTGGTGTAAATTGGTGCGCTGGGCGTATCGGTCCCAAACAGCAGCCGCCCGCCATGAGACCCGAGATAGGCCGTGGCGTGCGCAACACGGTCGATCGGAAGCGCAAACCGCTCGTTGGCATCCGCTTCCACGGCCTTGGGGTCCCGATCCTTGGCACGGAAGCGCTCGGCCCGCAGATCGTGAAACCATTGCCCCTCCGCGGATCCATACCAGTTGATCAGACCCGATGGCAGAACACGCGCCAACAGCGGATCCGACAGAAAGGTTGTGCTGAAGAGATCCCGTTCGCCGTACAGCACCTGGATGGTCGGCTGCCAGCCGACATTTTTCGCCAGCACGCCATCGAGTACCGTCTTGACCGCTGGGGTGGGTTCGGTGACCGTCGAAGCCTCGTTCCAGCCCCATAGTCCGTGCGCCATGATGTCGACGCCGGTGTCGAGGCCAAAGGCCTGCGCCTCGATGGAACTGGCGTGCATCAGTACCGGCAGTCCCGCGGCGTGAGCGGTCTGGACCAACTCTCGGATCGTCTCGGCCTTGGGTACCGGCAGGTTGCGCACTCCGGCAAAACCGTGCTCGTAAAAGGTTTTGACGCATATGGCGCCATCCGCTTTCATCTGCGCCACCACGGCCACGGGCGTGTGCATCTCGGGAGCGATGTCGGGTGGGGCTGCCGTGTCCGGCTCGATCAGCAGGTAGGGAAATGCGCGATAGCGTAGCGGCTTCGGCAAATAATTCATCGGATAGCCGTCCATCACGGCGGCGGCGCCGCAGAAATAGGTGTCCGGGACGACGTCGTGATCGTTCCAGCGCGCCATCCTTTGCGGCGTTGAAATCAGATCGACCAACGTCGTGAAGCCGTAAAGCAGGTAGCTGCGCGGGATCTGATCCCTGGCAAGCCGCGCGATATCGGAATGCCGCGCTTCCTGCTCTTCGGTCATTCCGGGGATGGCACCGAGGTGGACATGGCTGTCGATGAGGCCCGGAGCCAGATAGAGCCCGGTGCCGTCAATCGTCGTGACCGTCGCTGCCGCGCCGGCTGCTGAGCCCATCGCTCCGCCGGTCGTGATCGAGGCA
This sequence comes from Bradyrhizobium sp. CCBAU 11361, assembly GCF_028128935.1. NCBI lineage: Bacteria > Pseudomonadati > Pseudomonadota > Alphaproteobacteria > Hyphomicrobiales > Nitrobacteraceae > Bradyrhizobium > Bradyrhizobium sp. CCBAU 11361. Next base: position 7,930 of record NZ_LBJZ01000181.1, on the reverse strand, counting down.
ATGCGGCCGTCGTGAATATAGACTTCGGCATCGCGCAGCGGGCTTGCCCGCTCCGGCGAAACGACGGTGACGTGTTCGATCCGAACATCCCCAATTGTCGCGGCGGCTGACAGCTCGCCGTAAAATGCGAGCCAGCACGTCAGCATTGCAAACAGCGATATTCTCGAAATCATGGTCATCAATCCTTCCAATGCGAGGATCCTGGCGGCCACCCGCGCTGACAATTCCCGCATCAGAATAGGTAACGGGGAGGCAAACCCAAAACTGAAATCGCCGCTTCGTCCCGGAAGAATGACGAGCGGTCGAATCGCGATGGCGAGCGGTCGTTGCTGCGGTTGAGGGGCACCGCGGCGACTTGCTTGCGGTCCGCTCCGTTCTTATGGCGCTGGGAACTGCGTCGCAGGTGGTGTAGATGTCGCGGGCGATGCATGAGCCAATGACAACCGAACGCGGCGGTTCTCGATCGGAGTCTCTGTCGTCCAGAACCAGCCTTGCCTATTGGACCCTGCAGCTCGTTGGCTGGGGCCTTTATTTCTACTGGCAATCGTCCGGAGAGGTCATTCTCGCCGGGGCGCCATGGAGCAAGGCAGGCCCCATGTGGGGCGGGGTTTGCGCGGCGGCCATCGGCCTCACCCAAACGCTGCGCTGGTTCTCCAGGCGTCATGCCTGGCTTGAATTGCCGCCGCTGGCTTTGCTGGGCAGAGTTCTGGCCGGATTGCTGATCATTGCGATGACGTCCTCTCTCGTCGCCATGGCGCTGTCGTCGACGCTCTATGGCACGCCTGTCGTGCCGATATTGGGCGCAGTCTATCGCAAGCTCAATTTCGCTGACCAGCTCCGCAATCAGTTCATCGGCTCTCTCCTGATCTATGGGATCTGGGTTGCGGTCTATTTCGGCATCGCGATACAGCGTCGGCGGCACCGCGCGGAATTGCGTCAGGCACAGCTCGCCGAAGCCTTGCAGGCCGCGGAGCTGCGGCTCTTGAAGGCGCAGCTCAATCCCCATTTCCTGTTCAACGCCCTCAACGGCGTGCGCGCTTTGATCGCCGGTGATCCCGCCAAGGCGCAGGATGCCGTGACCCGGCTCGCCCGGACCCTGCGCTACACGTTGAGTTCCGGCGAGGAAAATCTCGTGACCGTGGCCCGCGAACTGGAGATGGTGGACGACTATCTGGCGCTCGAATCGCTTCGCCTGGCAGAGCGATTGAACGTGGTACGCGACATTGCGCCTGCTGCCATCATGGTGCGGATTCCAGCGATGCTGATGCAGACACTGGTCGAGAACGCGATCAAGCACGGGATCGCGCCGCTCAAGCAAGGTGGCACGCTACGCATCGCGGCACATGTCGCCGCGACGGAGCTCGTCATCGAGGTCGCCAATCCCCGCCCTGAGAGCGGCTCGATGGACTCGGGATCTGAAAATGTCGGGCTCAAGAACCTGTCGGAACGCCTGCGGCTGCTGTTCGGTCCCGCCGCGCGGCTGCGTCTGGACCTGTCCGATCCGGGCCGGGCGAGCGCGCAAGTGAGGCTTCCGGCATGAAGGCGCTGATCGTCGATGATGAACCGCTCGCCCGGCTCGAACTGCGTCGGCTGCTCGCCGCGTTTACCTGGGTCCAGATCGTCGGCGAGGCAAGCAATATCGACGAGGCGCGCGTCCGAATCGAAACGCTCGCGCCGGACCTGACATTTCTCGACGTGCAGATGCCGGGCGGCACGGGCTTCGATCTGCTGGCTCAGCTTGACCGGCCGCCGCGCGTCGTCTTTACGACGGCCTACGATCACTATGCCGTAAAAGCGTTCGAGGTGAGCGCGCTCGATTACCTGCTGAAGCCGATCGAACCGGAGCGCCTTGCGGCGGCGCTCGACAAGATTCACACATCCATGTCGAGCCGGGCGATGGCAAACGACGAGCCGCTCGAGCAGCTCTTCGTCCGCGACGGACCGCGATGCTGGTTCCTGCCGTTGCGCGAGGTCAGTCTGTTCGTCGCGGAGGGGAACTACGTGAGATTGTATTGGGGGAAGGAGCGCCCCGTGCTGGGACGGTCCCTGGCCACCGTCGAAGAGAAGCTCGATGCGAAAAGCTTCTTCCGCGCCAACCGGCGGCAGATCGTGAACCTGGAATTTGTTCAAAGTGTCCGGCTTGGATCCGGTGGCCGCTTGCTGGCCAAGTTGCGCGATGGATCAGATGTCGAAATTTCGCGACGCCAGGCGCGGCTGTTCCGTGCCAGAATGACGGTTTAAAGCCTCATTTGCATCAAGGCATTAGTGCTGTGACTGGGGCAACGGCACCGAATTAGGTCGATGGCGCCAATGGTCCTTGATCCGGAAACGGTCGTTACGGAGTTACCTGCTTAAGTCTGCCTTATCTCCGGACATAAGAAGACACGCCCAGCCACCTCACTCCGCCGCCAATCCCGTCCTCCGCCGCAGATACGTGATCGCGCGCAGAAAGCTGTCGGCCGGCGTCGTCTCGGGATCGATCAGCCGGTGCAGGCGGAAGCCGTCTTCCAGCGCCAGCACGACGGAGGCCATCCATGGCGGGTTCAGATTGTCGTTCCGGCCGTTGCCCTTCAACGTCGCCTCGACGATGTCGGCGATCAGCTTGCGCCGCGCGCGCAGGCGTTTTGCAAGCTCGGGACGCCGCTTCTCGGCGCGCGCGACGTAGAGGATCATCTCCATGTGGAGGAGGGGGGAGCGGCCGAGCGGATCCTGCCGGCTGCGGTCCATCGTTCGCAGCGCGGCGATGAAATCGTCGAGATTGTCGTGCTGCGCGAGGATGTCCATGTTGCGCCGGATCGACTGCTCGACATGGTCCTCGAGCATGGCGATGATCAATTCGTCCTTGCTCTTGAAGTTCGAATAGAACGCGCCGCGGGTGAAGCCGGCGGCGGCCGCGATCGCCTCGATGCTGGCGCCGCCGATGCCGCCTTCCTCGAACACCCGCGCGGCCGCCTCGAACAACTTGTCGCGCGTATCGTCCCTGGTCGGCCTGGTTCTCATCCTTGACATCGGACCAGTTTAGGGCAGAATGCAACTCGATACAACAATGTATCGAGTTGATAATCTCAGGGGATGGTTACGCCGCGCAAGCCGGGGCTGCCGGCGTATTCGTGTCATGCGGCAACCGATTTGAGGTCACCATGAACGAGCAAGCGCAACCCGCCGGCGGCGATCCGCTGTTCAATCCGCTGTCGCCGGACTTCATCCGCAATCCCTATCCGCATTACGAACGGCTGCGCGCGATCGATCCGATCCATGTGACGCCGTTCGGCCAGTTCGTCGCAAGTCGCCACGCCGATGTCAGCCTCGTGATGCGCGACAAGCGCTTCGGCAAGGATTTCGTCGAGCGCTCCAAGCGCCGTTACAGCGAAAAGATCATGGACGAGCCGGTATTCCGCAGCATGAGCCACTGGATGCTGCAGTCTGATCCTCCGGATCACACCCGCCTGCGCGGCCTCGTCGTGAAGGCCTTCACCGCGCGGCGCGTCGAGGACATGCGGCCGCGGATCCAGGAGATCGTCGACCATGCCATCGACGCCGTGATCGACCGCGGCCACATGGACCTGATCGAGGATTTCGCCTTCCGCCTGCCCGTCACCATCATCTGCGACATGCTGGGAATCCCCGAGGATCATCGCGAGGTTTTCTACAAGAGCTCGCGCGACGGCGGACGGCTGCTCGACCCCGTGCCGCTGACGCCGCAGGAGATCGCGAAGGGCAACGCCGGCAACATGATGGCGCAGATGTATTTCCAGCAGCTGTTCGAGCTGCGCCGCAGAAATCCCGCCGACGATCTCACCACCCAGCTGGTGCAGGCCGAGGAGGACGGCAACAAGCTCACCAACGAGGAGCTGACCGCCAACATCATCCTGTTGTTCGGCGCCGGCCACGAGACCACCGTCAATCTGATCGGCAACGGCCTGCTCGCGCTTCATCGCAACCCGGACCAGCTTGCGCTGCTCAAGGCGCGGCCGGAGCTGATCGTGGGTGCGATCGAGGAGTTCCTGCGCTACGATTCCTCGGTGCAGATGACCGGGCGCGTCACGCTCGAGGACATCGACGATCTCGGCGGCAAGAAAATCCCCAAGGGCGAGACCGTGCTCTGCCTGCTCGGCTCGGCCAACCGCGATCCGGCGGTCTACCCCGATCGCCCCGACCGGCTCGACGTCACCCGTCCCAACGTCAAGCCGCTGTCGTTCGGCGGCGGCATCCATTTCTGCCTGGGGGCCCAATTGGCGCGGATCGAGGCCGAGATCGCCATCGCCACGCTCCTGCGCCGGCTGCCGGATTTGCGCATCGACGACGTCGAGAACCCGGAATGGCGGCCGACCTTCGTGCTGCGCGGCCTGAAGAGCTTGCCGGCGAGCTGGTGAGGCGGCGCCACGCGTTAACCTCCGCGCGCAACAGTCGCTGTGACTTCGCCACACTTCCCCCTATATAAGGGGCTGTTCCGGCGCGCCTGAAGCCTTCCAAGGGGCAAGGTTTGGCCCGGATGCCGATTTGGCCGAGGGGAGACCCGTGCAGACGACGCTGCTCGGATTGGCGATTGCCTTCATCATTGCGCTTCTGGCCGCGCTGATCGGGCCCTACTTCATCGACTGGAACCAGTTCAGGCCCCAGTTCGAGGCGGAGGCGGGCCGGATCATCGGCGTGCCGGTGCGGGTGGCGGGCGAACTCGACGCCCGGCTGCTGCCGGCGCCGACGCTGCGGCTGCGTTCGGTCACCTTCGGCGGCAACAATGATCTCGGCCGCCTGCGCGCCGACAAGCTCGACGTCGAGTTCAGCCTCTCCTCGCTGATGCGCGGCGAATGGCGCGCCACCGAGCTGACTGTCAATGGCATGGCGGTCGATCTCGGCCTCGACGCCAGGGGACGGGTCGATTTGCCCTCCACCGCGAGCGGAACGTTCAATCTGGCTTCGTTGGCGATCGAGCGCCTCAATCTCACCGGCCGCATCGCCCTGCACGATGCCGCCAGCCGCTCGACGCTGGAGCTGAGCGACATCGCCTTCTCCGGCGACGTCCGCTCGCTGGCCGGCTCGGTGCGGGGCGACGGCAGTTTCATCGCCTCCGGGGTGCGCTATCCGTTCCGCATCTCCTCCGGCCCGAGCCCCGACGGCAGCGCCACCCGTCTCCACCTCAATATCGATCCGGGCCAGCGCGCCATCCTCGCCGATCTCGAAGGCGTGCTCGCCTTCGACAACCGCCTGCCGAAATTCGACGGCGCGCTGACGATCGCGGTGCCGGCGGCGAAGAAGGCAGGCGAGGCCGGGCCGACGCCCTGGAAGCTCACCGCAAAACTCAAGGCCGATCCCGCCGGCGCCAAATTCGACCAGATCGACGCGAGCTTTGGCGCCGAGGACAACGCGTTGAAAGCCGGCGGCGTCGGCGACCTCAAGTTCGGCGCCTCGCCGCTGCTGCGCGCGGTGCTGTCGGCGCGCCAGTTCGATGCCGACAAGCTGGCCGGCAAGGACGATGCCGAGCCGCTGCGCATCCTGCCGGCGCTGCGCGCCGGCCTTGCCGTAATCCCGCAGGCGCCGATCCCGGCGCAGATCGAGTTCAACTCCGACCAGATCATGCTGGGCGGCCGTCCGCTCCAGAACATTGCGGCCGAGCTCAAGACCGACGGCCGGTCCTGGACGTTCCAGCGGCTCGAGCTGCGCGCGCCCGGCATGACGCAGCTCTCGCTGAACGGCGCGGCGCCCGGCGCCGACAGTTTCAGCGGCCGGCTCAGCGTCGAATCCTCCGATCCCGATACGCTGGTCGCCTGGCTCCAGGGCCGCAGCGAGGTCAACCGCCGCAGCACGCGGCCGCTGCGTCTTGCCGGCGACGTGACGATTGCCGCCAACCATCTCGCCATCGACAGGCTGAAGGCCGACATCGAAGGCGGCGCCGTCGAGGGACGAATTGCTTTCGTCCAGACTGGCGCGAGCAAGGGCTCGCGGATCGATGCCGAGCTCAAGGCCGACCGTCTCGATCTCGACGCCGCCGCAAGCTTTGTCCGCGCGCTCGCCGGGCCGCAAGGCGAATGGCCGGAGGAGGCAAAGCTCTCGCTCGATGTCGGCCGTGCGATCTCCGCCGGCCAGGAGCTGCGGCCGCTCGCGGCGAAGCTCGGCTACAATCCGGCGTCGCTGTCGCTGGAGGAGTTGCGGTTCGGCCAGACCAGCGGCGTGACCACCGAGGCGAGCGGCAGCTTCGACCGCACCAAAGCCACCGGCAAGCTCGCGCTGAAATCCTCGGCCAGTTCGCTGCGCGAGCTGACCGCGCTGATCGAGCCGTTTGCGCCGTCGGTGCGCGCACGCTTCGATGCCATCGCGCCGCTGCCCGGTGCGACCCGCCTGAAGCTCGATTTGAGCCTCGACAAGAACGCCGAGCATGCCGATCGCAGCGACGCGCGCGCCGTGCTCGATCTCGACGCGCCGCAGCTCAAGGCCACCGTGACGCTGGCCGCACAGACGCCGGTGGCGGCCGTCAACGGCATCGACATCGACCGCCTGCGCAACAGCGACTTCACGCTCGACTCGAAACTGTCGACCCCGCAGGCCGGCGCGCTGCTGGCTCTGCTCGGTCTCGATCGCGTGGTGGCCGCAGGCGAGGGCACCTCGCAGTTCGAAGGCCGGTTAAGCGGCGCCTGGCGCCGTCCGCTGCAATTGAACGCAAAGCTGAGCGGCGGCGGGCTGGACGCGGACGCGCAGGGCAGCGTCGAATTGTCCGCGCCGGAGCCAAAGGCGTCCGTGAATCTGCGCGTGCGCAACGTCAACCTCGCGCCGCTGTTCGGGACCGGCCCGGCCGACAAGTCGGCGCGGACCGTCAGCGTGTCCTCCCGCGTCGCGCTATCAGGCAATCGACTGACCTTCGACGATCTCGACAGCAGCGCGGCCGGCTCGCATCTGCGCGGCCGTCTGGCGGTGACGCTCGACCAGGAGAAGAGCGTCGACGGCGAAGTCGGCCTCGACTCGCTCGATCTTGTGCCCACGCTTGCGGTGGCCATTGGCGCTGCGGGCCGCGACGCCGGCGAGCCGCTGAGCGCGGGGCTCCTCGGCGGCTGGCGCGGCCGCATCGCCTTTCAGGCGTTGCGCGGCACGTTGCCGGGCGGCGTCGAGCTGCGTCCCTTCGGCGGGACGATCCGGAGCGACGGCCAGTCGCTCGCGCTCGATGCGCTGAAGGGCGGCGTCGGCGGCGGCGAGATGTCGGCGAGCTTTGACGCGCGCAATGGCGCGGGTGGCATTGCGCTGAACGCCCGTATCGAGCTCAGCAATGTCGATGCGACCACGCTGCGCTACCGCGACCTTGCTTTGCCCAAGGGGCGTGCCTCGGTGCAGATGGCTCTGACCAGCCAGGGCCGCAGCGTTGCGGCGTTGACCGGCGCGCTCGCCGGCAACGGCACGGTGACGCTGGAGTCTGCGGAAATCAGCGGCCTCAACCCGCGTGCCTTCGAGATCGCCATCCGCGCCAGCGACGGCGGCCAGGTCGCCGACGACAACAGGCTGCGGCAGCTCGTCGAGCCCGCGCTGGCGGCGGGTCCCATTGCGGTCGCCTCGGCGCAGATCCCGTTCACGATCCGCGACGGACGGCTGCGCGTTGGCGCCACGCCGCTGGAGGCGAAGAACGCCCGCGCCATCGTCTCCGGCGGCTACGACATTCCCGCCGACCAGGCTGACATCCGCGCCAGCCTGACGCCGATCATGACCGGGCTCTCCGGTGCACCGCCGGAAATCCAGTTGTTCGCGGCGGGTCCCCCCGACAAGCTCAATCGCACCGTCGATCTTGGGCCGCTGTCCTCATGGCTCGCGGTGCGCACGATCGATCGCGAGACGCGCCGGTTGGACGCGATCGAGCGCGGCGAGCCGCCGCCGGCGACCGCGGCGCTGCCGACGCTGGTCTCGCCCGACCCCGCGCCGGAGCCGTCGCTGCAGGACGTGCCGATGCCCG
>NZ_LBJZ01000180.1:0-125823 GCF_028128935.1 Bradyrhizobium sp. CCBAU 11361 | reverse complement strand
TGGCTTTCGCCAGGACGACATTGGGGGAGCAGCCGGGCCGCGCGGTTAACCCGCCAGATACCGCTCGTAGCTTCCCGTCACCGGCTCGCTTGCTTCGACTTCCGGATCGAGCGTGTAGAGATCCTGCGCGCGGCCGATGCCGCGCAGCGCGTAGCGGCCGGTGGAGACGAGATAGCGGCGCCCAGCGGCATCGAGGCCCTTGTAGAACTCCGCAGATGCCAGCAGCTCGCGGTCGACCGAGCGGCTCATCGAGGCGATGCGGCTGACCTCGTTCACCGTCGGACCCACCACCGTGAAGTCGAGCCGGTCCTCGCTGCCGATATTGCCGTAGAAGACCTCGCCGACATGCAGGCCGATATAGGCGGACGTGGTGGGGCGGCCGTCGGTAGCCCGACGCGTGTTCAGCGCCGTGACGTTCTGGCGGAACAGGTGCTCGGCGCGCAGCGCTGCACGGCGCGCGGCCGCCATGTCCTCGCCGGTGAACATCGCGAGCACGCCGTCGCCGATCAGCTTCAGGACGTCGCCGCCGGCGTCGTGGATCGCGTCGATCACGGCCTGCGCATAGTCGTTGAGGAAGGGAATGATCTCGTCCGGGCCGATGCTCTCGCTGATCCCGGTCGAGCCGCGCAAATCCGAATACCAGAGCACTGCGTTGATGCGCTCGGTGACGCCGCGCGAGATGCGGCCGCCCAGCACCTGTTCGGAGGCGCCGCGGCCGAGATAGACCCGCCCCAGCGTGCGCGCGATATCGACCTGCTGCGCCGACTTGATCGCGAGCCCCAGCACCGGCACGAGATCGCGCAGGGACTCCAGCTCGGCTTCGCTGAAGCCGCTGTCGCGGCGCGTGGTCCAGCAGGAATAGAGGCAATCCATCAGGCCGAGCGCGCCGTTCTCGCCGAAGCGATGCACGAAGGCGAGATAGTGCTTGTGGCCCTTCTCGGCGAGCTCGCCGATCTGCGAGAAATCCAGCGACGGCGCGTCGGCAAGATCGATCACCATCTCGTCGTGACCGTGCTCGAGCATGTGGAAGAACACCGACCGGCGCCAGTGCTGGGCCGCGTCGCCCTCGGCGGTCGAGCCGTATTCGAACGCGTCGCTCTCGTTGCTCGCCCGATCGCTCCAGCGGAAGCCGCGGCCCTCATAGATCGGATGCAGCGTGTCGATGACGACGAGGGCGCGCGAGAGTTCCAGGCCCTCGGCGCGGCAGCGTTCGCAGAACCCGCGGAGCAGTTCGTTTTCGGGCAGGCCGGTGAGCCCCTGGCCGGTCAGCCAGTTCATCAGCGCAAGGCGCGAGGTCAATTGCATGCGCCATTATGCCGTGCATTCGTGACGAGCGAAAGGCGCAAGCCCCGCGCGAGCCGTACGCAAGGCTCCCGTCCCTTGCAGGTCGAATATGCCGCGATCGCGGTTGACGCACTCGCAGCGCGGGCGGCAAATGCCGGCGATGATGACTTTGTCGGCCAGAATCGGAAGCACGCGCGGATGAGCCAGCGCCAGCTCCCGATCATCCTGGCGCTCGGCACCACGCAGACCCTTGCCTGGGCTTCCAGTTACTACCTGCCGGCCCTGCTCGCCGATCCCATGGCGCACGACCTTGGCGTCTCCTCCAACTGGATCTTCGGCGCATTCTCGGCCTCGCTGGTGATCTCCGCGATGCTCGGCCCGCGGATCGGGCGGCAGATCGATCTGGTCGGCGGGCGGCAGGTGCTGTCGGCTTCCAACCTGACCATCGCCGCCGGCCTCGTACTCCTTGGGTTGTCGCAATCCGTTCTGGTGATGGCGATCGCCTGGCTCGTGCTCGGCATCGGCATGGCGATGGGACTCTATGACGCCGCCTTCGCCGCGCTCGGCCGCATCTACGGCACCGAGGCGCGCAGGCCCATCACCGGCATCACGCTGATGGCGGGCTTCGCCTCCACCGTCGGCTGGCCGCTGACTGCCTGGGGCCTCGCCCATATCGGCTGGCGCGAGACCTGCTTTGCCTGGGCGGCCGCCAACATCCTGATCGGCCTGCCCCTCAACTTCTTCATGCTGCCGGCGATCAAGGGCGCGAAGCAGGCGGCGGCGACGGCCGCGAAGCCGCATGTGCCGCTCGACCGCACCATGATCCTGCTCGCCTTCGTCTTCGCCGCGGCCTGGACGGTCACCGGCGCGATGGCGGTGCACTTTCCGCGCATCGTGGAGGCAACCGGCGCGACACATGTCGAGGCGATCGCGGCCGGCGCGCTGATCGGTCCGGCGCAAGTGCTCGCGCGCATTCTCGAGGCGAGCGTTCTGAGCCGCTTTCATCCGCTGTGGTCGACGCGGCTCGCCTGCGTGACCCATCCGATCGGAGCGGCCGTCGTCGCGATCTTCGGCGCCGCCGCGGCAAGTGCGTTTGCGCTGCTGCACGGCTCGGGCAACGGCATCCTGACGATCGCCCGCGGCACGCTGCCGCTGTCGATCTTCGGGCCGAAGGATTTCGGCTACCGCCTCGGCATCATCGGCGCGCCGGCGCGGATGGCACAGGCGGTGTCGCCGCTGGCCTTCGGCCTGCTCATCGACGTCATGGGCGCCAAGGTGCTGATGGTCTCCTCCGCGCTGAGCCTCTCGGCGCTGGCGGCGCTGTTCCTGGTCCGCGCAGGGCGCCGGCCCGATTGACCGCCCGGCCGCTTTCGCGCACAAGCGGGCCATGACCGAAGACAACAGACCGCCCCGCACATTCAAGGGCCTGCTGCGCTGGGCGACCACGCCGCCGCAGGCCTGGGTCGTCTATCTCCTTGCCGTCATGCTGGTGTGGCTGCTGTCGTTCTATGCCGGCACGCTGAAGCCGAAGAAGACGCCGGAGGGCGGACCACCGCCGGTCGCGGCGCCGCGCTGAAGCATGCCGCTTCAAGCCAAAGCCATCGCGATTTAGGCGGCCCGGACGTCCTCGACAAAGCTGCCCACCTCGCTTGTCAGTTGCTCGGCCTGTCGCGACAGACCGTCTGCCGCGCTCAGCACCTCGCTCGCAGCGACGCCCGTTTCCGTTGCCGCCTTGCTCACGCCACCGATGGTCGCCGTCACGTCTTTCACCGATTGCGACGTCTGCTGGACGTTGCGGGATTCCGGCGAAGACGGCGAGCAGCCCGGTGTGGCAACAAACCGGTCCGAGAAGCTAGTCGTAGAACTCCGGAGCCATCTTCTGGCTGTCGCGCTGGGCCTTGTCGTGATTGATCCAGAGCTGCGCCTTCTCCCTGGCGAGCGTGTCGGCGATCTTCTGCATCGAGGCCGCGCTCTGGTCCTTGTTGACGTTCATGCTGGGCACGCGGCGGTTATCCCAATTGTCCTTGAAGTGCACTGCATCGCCGGACAGGATCACCGCGCCGGTCTTCGGCAACTTCACCAGCAGCGACTGGTGTCCCGGCGTATGGCCGGGTGTCGACAGGATGGTCACGCTGCCGTCGCCGAACACGTCCTTGTCGCCCGCGAGCTGCTCGACCGGATGCGAGGGCTTGAAGCGCGGTTCGTTGTTGGCGCCGGGCCAGTCATATTCGGCCTTCTGCACGTAGAGCGTGGCCTGCGGGAACAGCTCGACATTGCCGGTGTGGTCGGGATGCGTGTGCGACACCGCCATCGCCTTGACGTCATCCGGCTTGAGGCCGAGCTGTTCGAGCTGGGCGGCAAGCGTCTTCGGCCGGCGCCAGGTGACGGCCTTGGGATCGGCGGGAACCAGGCCATTCGGCATCGCAGCGACGGCATCGGCGATGCCGGTGTCCCACAGGAACCAGCCCTTGCTGCTGTGCTTGATGAGATAGCAGCTGTCGACGAAGTCCATCGACTTGCCTTCGTTGAGGCCGGGCGTCCAGCGCGAGATATCGCCGGCGGTGCCCTCCCCGCAATTGAGGACGTAGAGCTTTTCGACGCCTGATTTCTCGGACTGCGCGAGCGCCGCCTGGCCCGACAGAGCCAGCGCGGCCACGGCGAAAGCAAACCTGATCTTCGTGATCCCTGACATCATCCTTGGTCCCTCTTGCAGCGCAAGCCTTGTATGGCTGCGACCGAGGATCAACCCCGGCCGCGCCGCCGAATTCCGTTTCGGCAGATCACATCAATGCGGGCAGGTCTCGACCTCGACCGTAACGTGGCTGAGGCCCTTCAGCCCGGCGAGCCGCTTCTTGTAGACGGCCGGCTGCTTCGGCTTGTCCGACACCACCGAGACCAGCACGGCGCAATGGCCGGGGCCGACCTGCCAGAGATGCAGGTCGGTGACGCGGTCCTCTCCGACCTCCATGCGGGCGCGGATGGTGCGTTCGAGCTTCTCGTCGGCGCGCACGTCGAGCAGAACCGCGCCCGAGCTCTTGATCAGGCCGAACGCCCAGCTCGCGATCACGACGCTGCCGATCAGGCCGACGGCCGGATCGGCCCAGACCCATCCCGAAGACATCGCCACCAGCAGCGCGCCGATCGCGAGCACCGAGGTCGCGGCATCCGCCATGACGTGGACATAGGCCGCTCGAAGATTGTTGTCGTGATGATGGTGGTGATGATCATGATCCTCGTGATCATGATGCACTTGGCCGTGGCCGTGATCATGGCCGTGATGATGGTGATCATGGCTGCCGCGCAGCAGCCACGCGCTGGCGAGATTGACGCAAAGGCCGAGCGCCGCCACTGCGATCGCCTCGCCATAGACGATCGGCACCGGCGTGAACAGCCGCAGCACGCTCTCATAGGCGATCTCGACCGCGATCAGGCCGAGGATGATGGCGCTGGAGAAGGCGGCGAGGTCTCCGAACTTGCCGGTGCCGAAGGTGAAATGCGAATTCCCCAGATGCCGGCGCGCGAAGCGGTAGGCGAACGCGGCAATGCCGAGCGCCGCCGCGTGCGTGCCCATGTGCCAGCCGTCGGCCAGCAGCGCCATCGAGCCGAACAGCGAGCCGGCGACGATCTCGCCGACCATCATCACCAGCGTCAGGACCACGACCAGCCAGGTGCGCCGCTCGTTCTCATCGTGCCTGTCGCCGAGGAAGGCGTGGTCATGGGTCCATTGCTCAATGGAATGGGAATGCATCGGCTCAACTCTCCGGAAAACAGAATCCGCGAAGGCCAATATAGGCCCCGGCAGCATATCTTTCTAACGCTCATTAGCGGCGAAACCGGCGGTTGACAGCTTGGCGCGGTTTCGTTGTAATGCGGCTCATGGGGATTTGAGCGATCTCCCCACGAGGCGACATGCCCAAGTATCGCGTCCCGTTCGGTTTATGCGAGGACGCATCATGTCTACATTCACGACCATATCATCCGACAAATTGGCGCGCCTGATCGGCACGGCCAACGCCCCTGCCCTGATCGACGTGCGCACGGAAGAGGACTTTGCCGCCGACCGGCGGCTGATCCCGGGCTCGATCAAGCTCAGCCACGACAAGGTCCAGGACTGGGGCGGCGATTTCGCCGGCCGCAGGGCCATCGTCTCGTGCCTGCGCGGTGAAAAGCTCGCACAGGGCACCGCCGCCTGGCTCCGCCAGTTCGGCGCGCAGGCGGAGACGCTGGAGGGCGGCTTCGAGGGCTGGAAGGCGGCCAAGCTGCCGCTGCTCGACACGCGCAAGCTGCCTCCGCGCGACGCCAAGGGACGCACCGTCTGGGTGACGCGGGCGCGGCCGAAGGTCGACCGCATCGCCTGCCCCTGGCTGATCCACCGCTTCGTCGATCCCAACGCGGTGTTCCTGTATGTGGCGCCGTCCGAGGTCGTCGCGGTTGGCGAGCGGTTTGGCGCGGCGCCCTTCGACATCGAGAACGTGTTCTGGAGCCACCGCGGCGAACTCTGCACCTTCGACGTGATGATCGAGGAGTTCGGGATCGCGACGCCAGCTTTGCTCCGGCTCGCAACGCTGGTGCGCGGCGCCGACACCGCGCGGCCTGATCTGGCGCCGGAAGCGCCCGGTCTGCTCGCGGCCTCGCTCGGGCTGTCGCGGATGTACGACGACGACCTCGAACAGCTCGAGGCCGGCATGCTGCTCTATGACGCCTTCTATCGCTGGTGCCGCGACGCGACGGCCGAGACCCACAACTGGCCGACCAACAAGGTGAAGGCGTAATGGATACCCGTAACGTTCAAGCAGGAGCTGATGCCGGTCACGGCATCAGCTTCAACGAAGCCTTCCGTGTCTGGCTTCGCGTCGCCTGCTTAAGCTTCGGCGGGCCCGCGGGCCAGATCGCGGTGATGCACCGCATCCTGGTCGAGGAGAAGAAATGGATCTCCGAAGGCCGCTTCCTGCATGCGCTGAACTACTGCATGCTGTTGCCGGGACCGGAGGCGCAGCAGCTTGCGACCTATGTCGGCTGGCTGATGCACCGCACCGCCGGCGGGCTGATGGCGGGCGGGCTGTTCATCCTGCCCGGCATCATCGCCATCATGGCCTTGAGCTACGTCTACGCCGCTTTCGGCAATGTCAGCTTCGTCGAGGCGCTGTTCTTCGGCCTGAAAGCGGCCGTGCTCGCCATCGTCGTCGAGGCCGTGGTGCGCGTCGGCAAGCGCGCGCTGAAGAACCGCATCATGATCGCTCTCGCTGCGATAGCCTTCGTCGCCATCTTCTTCTTCGCGGTCCCCTTCCCGATCATCATCATTGCCGCCGGCGTGATCGGATATATCGGCGCCAGGCAGGGCCGGCCGGAATTCGCCCCGGCTGGTCACGGCGCTAGCGGCAGCAGTGCGGTGATCGACAGCATGCTCGGCGACGCCGTACCCGATCACGTCAAGCCCGATACCGCGCGCGCGATCCGGGTCGGCGCGCTCTGGCTTGCGCTGTGGCTGGTGCCCGTGATCGCACTACTCGCCGCGTTAGGCCAAGCCAACGTGTTCAGCCAGATCGCCCTGTTCTTCTCGAAAATGGCGCTGGTCACCTTCGGCGGCGCCTATGCGGTGCTGGCCTATGTCGCCCAGCAGGCGGTCGAGCATTATCACTGGCTGAAGCCGCACGAGATGCTCGACGGCCTCGGCATGGCCGAGACCACGCCGGGCCCGCTGATCATGGTGCTCCAGTTCGTCGGCTTCATGGCCGCCTATCGGGACCCCGGCGGCCTGTCGCCAATGCTGGCGGCGACGTTCGGCGGACTGCTTGCGACCTGGGTCACGTTCACGCCCTGCTTCCTCTGGATCTTCGTCGGCGCGCCCTATATCGAGCGCCTGCGCGGCAATACGGGCCTCGCCGGCGCGCTCAGCGCGATCACCGCCGCCGTCGTCGGCGTGATCCTCAACCTCTCGATCTGGTTCGCGCTGCACACGCTGTTCCGCGAGACCGTGCCGGTGCAAGCGTTTCCGTTCGCTTTCGACAGGCCGGTGCTGACCAGCGTCGACATTCCGGCGCTCGTGCTGTCGATCGCAGCCGCCACCGCGATCTTCCGCTTCAAGCTCGGGATGCTCACGGTGCTTGCGGGCAGTTGCGCGGCTGGTGTTGGGCTGCGGATGGCGGGAATCATCTAGGAAGAGGAACGCACCCGTCACCTGGCGCCAGGGCATGTACGCGGTGCGGTCTCAGGTCTTGTCCCTCGGACGTCCGCATCACGGACTGACGCGGCCGCCGCCAAGTCCCGCCCTACAGGGCTTGATCGTATGCCTGCAGGATCCGGACAAAATCAGCCATGCTGGATCGATCTCCGTTTTCAGCCATAGCCGCGATCTGACCATTGGACGCGGGTTGGTTTCCCTGCCAGAACCGCATCAGGAAATCGGCGATGTTACGCATGGGCGTACTCTCTGGACCAACCATGGCAGCAAGCCTCAGTTGAGCGGCAAAGCGCCGCTGGATCGGGAGAAGAGCCCGGCGGGCACTACGCCGCCGGCCTTGTCCCGCAACTGCCGGCTCGCAGGACCGGTTCCGTTGCTCTTCACTCTGGATGTATCGGTAGCACCAAGCACTTGGTGGGCGCCATCGCGCGGAGGTATGAAGTGACCATACCTAGGTAGACCTGGGGCCGCTGCGTCGGGATCAGTCGACCAGGTGTCGGTTTGATCGCTGGTCGCTTGGCCACTTCCGTTGATGGCCCGCGCGTCCATGGGGCATCACCTCGGGAGCCGCGAGAAGCGGAAATTGCAGTGGCTCGCGCCGCCAGCCAATGTTTGCGTCCTGTCCAGACGGATGCCGCGCACAGCATAGGCGTCGAAATCAAGCCCGCAGATGTTCGGCAGGATGTCCTTGTCTCCATGGCGAGCCGCGAATTTGCAGAAGCCGCAGGCCTTGTAGTTGATGCCGAACTCAAAGGTGTCACCCGCGCCCGGCTCGACGAAATCGTAGACGAAATCTTCCGGATACTCGTCCTGATGGCTGCTTGTGACGCTTTGCGCGGCCTGCTCGCGCAGCAGGGCCTGGTTCTCAGGCGACATGAACTGACGCCCCGCAGCGAGACGTTCCGCTTCTGGCACGGTGAGCAATTGCGCCTTGTAGGTTTCCCGCTCGATCTCGCCGATCATGGGCAGCGGCACCCCGTGTCGCCGGAGCACACGGCTGATCGCCATAAAACCCGTGAGACGCATGAAGAAATCGCTCATGCGACTGGCCGCGCCGCCGACATAGGGCATTTGGGTGAGCACGATCTCGAATTCGTCCATCACCTCCTGCCTGATCCCGTCGATATCCGACAGATGCGCGCGCTCGCGCAGCATCGCTTCGGCAAGGTCGAGGCGCTGGCGCATGGCGGCCTCCATTGCACCGCGATGCGCCTCGTAAAAGGGGTGGAGGATCTCAGCCATTGGACACCTGACACGATTGGCCTGTTGCAAGGTCGGCGAGAGCCGGGTTCATTCCGCGGCAATCGCCTCGATTTCCAGCAACCATTTGCTGTCGACGGTCTCGACGATCACGACTGTCAGCGCAGGCCGATGTTCCCCAAGCATCGCGCGGCGAATGGTGCGGTTGGGCACGACCTGCTTCCGGTCGGTCAGGAACGTCGTGACCTTGACCAGATTCTCGACGCCAAGGCCGGCAGCGGCAAGCACCTCGATGACGTTGCGCCAGGCTTGCTCGCATTGCGCCTCGAATCCTTCAGGCACGGCTCCGTCAGATGCCTCGGGCACCTGGCCGCTGACAAATAGCAGGCGGCGATGCTGCTTCAATTCAAGTCCCATGCTGTAACCGCCGGCGGGAGCGTGGACCGTTGCGGGATTGTGGCTGACGATGTGAGCTGGGGGCATAGCGTTTCTCCGGATTGCGGGCTGACCGTATCCGGCAACATCGCCGCGGCGCAAAGCATCATTCCTGCGGTTCAGCGCAAGAAAATCTATTGCAAGGCCACGGCCCATCGGTGTCAAACTGCGACGCGATGACCTACTCTCTTCCGCCACTCAACGCGCTCCGTGCCTTCGAAGCCGCCGCACGGCATCTCAGTTTCAAGCTCGCCGCGCACGAGCTGCACGTGACGCCTGCCGCCGTGGGGCAGCAGGTGAAAGCGCTGGAGGCACGCCTCGGCGTGCGCCTGTTCGAACGGCTGCACAAGCAGCTGATCCTCACCGCCGCCGGTCAGGCCTATCTGCCCGGGATATCCGATGGCTTTCGCTGCATTGCGGATGCGACCTCGCAATTGAAACCGGCTGGTGCAGTGCTGCTCCAGCTGGGGGTCCATGGCAGCCTCGATTTGCGCCGCCTCGCCCTGGCGGAGTTTCGCAGCGCGCATGCCGATATCGGTTTGCGGGTGCTGCAACCCGCCGGCCTGCACGAGCTGGTCGAAGGCAAGGTCGACCTGCTGATTGCCCGCGGTCTTGGCCACCATCCGGGCTATCGCTGCGATCGGATCAACGAGGGATCCGGATTGGGTGATTGGCTGATTGCGCCCGAGGGCACCGCGGATTGTCCCGAGATCGTCAGCTTTCGCGAATGGCTGCGCGCGCTGGCGAACGAGGCCCCGCTCGCAAACCGCAACCGCCCTCGCCTGGTCCGCACCGTCGGAAGTTGAGGCAACCAGCGAAGAAGGAATTGCCCGTCGGGCACGACACCCGCACAAATCTCCCGCCTCGCCTGTCAATCCTCCGCCGCAAATATATTCCACTTTACCGAAATTCGGATTTCGCGTACACACTGGACAACCTGGCCCGAGACAAGGGGCGGATCGCGATCGTCACGAACCGCGGGCCGGGCAGCGATGGACGCGACGGCGTCGGGCGCGATCGGCATTGCAGGGCGGGAAACCGTGAGCAATTGCCTTCGCGCGAACGACACGGCGCCGACAGCGTCTTCGCATGGCCGCGACGGTGAGCACACGCCAGCCGTCGAGGATGCATGCGAAGACGTGCGCGGACGGAGAAGTCGTGTGGTCCTGACGCCCGGGGTCTGTGCGTCAAGCCTTGCGGTGATGATGCGATCCGACCGGACGCGCACATCAGCCATCCGCGAGGCGACGGGGGCAATAGTGCATCGCTCCCCGAGGAGAGCACGAAGGACACCGTTAAAACCATTCGCGCAGGGAAGGCCGGGCGACCGGCATCACCTGTGGTCCACACCGTGTGCACTCTTTTTGTAGCGCACGGACCTGCGGGTGCCAGCCGGCGCCCGGCCTTCCCTGCGCCCTTGTCTTTGCGAGGGCGCTGCGAGAGATAAAACTCGGGCGACATGCGCCGCGAGAACGCGAACTTTCGCCCGCTGTTTGAAACGTGTAACCGAGCGATCACCTGTCTAGCCTCACTCTCGGTGTCATCGCCCGGCTTGACCGGGCGATCCAGTACTCCGAGACGGTCGTGATTGAGAAGAGAGGCCGCGGCGTACTGGATGTCCCGGTCACGCCGGGGCGTGACACTGTGTTGTGGCAGCAGACAACGCCTGGCCGGATTTCCCTACCGCATCATCATCCGCGCAATCGCCTCGCCGATCACCACCGTCGTGAAGTGGGTGTTGGCGCGGCAATCCGACGGCATGATCGAGGCGTCGGCGACGCGCAAGCCCGCGATGCCCTTCACCGTGCCGTCGGGGTTGACGACACCGTCGGCGTCGTTGACGCCGCTCATGCGGCAGCTGCCGGCGGCGTGCTGGATGTCTCCTGTCTCACGGCGCAGCAGCGCGTCGAGCTCGTGATCTGGCAGCGCCGCCGCTTGCGGAAGCGTCAGATCGGTATCGGTCAGCCTGATCCAGTCGGCAATGCCTGACAGCGCCGGCTGGGAGGTGATCACGGCCAGTCGCTTCACCGCATCCATCATGCGCAGCATGTCGCGGGGATCGGCCAGCATGTTCTCCTCGACAACGGGATCGATCGCGGGATCGGTCGAGGCCAGTTTAAGCGTGCCCCGCGAATAGGCGTTGAACAGTCCGGCGCCGATCGCGCCGGGCACGCCGATACCGCGGTGGTTGAAGGCAATCAGGATCATGTCGCGCTTGCCGCCATCGGCGAGCCCCGAGGAATAGGTCACGCAGCAATTGGTGTGGCGGGTGTTCGGATCGGTGGGCCGGAGATTTTCATGGAGCTGGATCGTGGCGCGAAACAGCGGATGGTCGAAGAAGTGGCGGCCGACCGGCAGATCGCGCTCGACCGCAATTCCCATCGCCTTCAACTCGTCGGCCGGTCCGATGCCCGAACGCAGCAGGATCGCCGGGCTGTGGATCGCGCCGGCGCACAGCACGATCTGGCGCGCACCGATATTGCTCGTGCCCTGCCCCTCGATGTGGACGCGGACGCCGGTCGCCCGGCCGTCGCTGATCAGCACGCGATCGACCAGCGCATGCCCGCGAATTTCCAGATTGGCGCGGCCGCGCGCGGGCTCGAGGTACCCTTCATTGGTCGTGATGCGGCGGCTGTCGCGGCTGTTGATCGGATAGCAGGCGACGCCCTCGCCATCAGGGCCGTTGACGTCGGCGCACCAGGGATAGCCGCTCGCCAGCGCCGCATCGCGCAAGCCCCGATCGATCGGCCCCCATGTCTCGGGCGGCGCGCGATAGACCGGCAGCGGTCCGCCGCGTCCATGTCCCTCGGCATCGCCGAATTCCATGTCGTCCTCGATCACCGAGAACAGCGGCATCACGTCCTTGGCCGACCAGCCGGTGCAGCCACTGGCCGCCCATTCGTCGAACGCGTCCGCGACGCCGCGGATGGCGATCTGGCCGTTCATCATCGAGGAGCCGCCCAGCCCCTTGCCGCGCCAGTAGAAGCGCGGCTCCTGCCCGGCCACGCGGCGCGTCAGGAGATCGGGCCACTGCCATTTCTCCTGATACTCGCGCCTGTGGATGATGGGAATCGGATTCGGCGTCATCACCTCCCAGGGCGCATCAATGGCGCGCCAGTCGAGGCCCGCTTCGAGCAGCAGGACGCGACGTGCGGGATCCTCGGAGAGCCGTGCCGCAACAGCGGCGCCGGCGGAGCCGCCGCCGACAACAATGACATCGTACATCGTGTTACTTCTCAACATTCCAGAACACCGGGATGGCGGACGGTATCAGATTGCGCAGCGCCGCGCGAGAAAGCGCCGGCTGGGCGAACTGGCCCCACGGAATCCCGGGCGCCTGATCGTACATCACCGTCTGAATCTCGGCCGCGATCTTCTTGCGATCCTCCTCGGCAGGCGCCTTGGCGAAGGCTTCCATGAGCGGCGTGATGCGCGCATCGCATTGCCAGCCGGTGAAGTCGGCGCAATTGAAGGCGACCATGACGTTGGTCAGCGGCGAGCCGAGATCGAAGCCGCCGGCGTGAACGCCATAGACGCTCCAGCCCTCCTTCTTGGCGCGGCGCGCCAGCACGCTCGCCCAATCCATCACCTGGAGATCGACGTTGAAGCCGGCCTGCTTCAGCCGCTCGGCCAGCACCTGCGCCGAGACGCGCGGGGCTTCGAGGTCGTTGGCCTCCATGACGACAACGGGCTCGCCGGCATATTTCGTCGCCTTCAGCGCGGCCTTCGCCGCTTCGATCGACGGCTTTGCGGCAGCTTCCGTGCCGGCCTTGCTGTCATAGGTGGTGCCGCACGTGAAGAAGGTCGCGCAGGGCGTGGCGTATTTGGCATCGAGACCGAGCGCATCCAGCACTTCGCGCTGGTCGACCAGCTTCCACAGCACGCGCCGGATCGCGGGATCGTCGAACGGTTTCGAAGCGGCGTTGAGGCGATAGGCCCCTGCGAACATGTTGCCGCCGGTGAAATTGACCAGCTTCACGCGGGAGTTCTTCTCGAGCGTCGGCAGCAGATCGAACGGCGCGTACTGCATGAAGTCGACCTCGCCGGCCTGGAGCGCGGAAGCCGCGGTCGCACCATCAGGAATGACGCGGATCTCGAGCGTGTCGACATTGACGCGCTTGCCGCCGGCAAGGAAGTCGGCAGGCTCGGGGCGCGGCACATAGTCGGCGAACTTCTTCAGGATCATGCGGTCGCCGGTGCGGTGATCGGCCTTGCTGTAGACGAACGGGCCGGAGCCGACGATCTCGGTGATGCGCTGGTCGCCGGGCGTCCTGGCGATGCGCTCGGGCATCATGAAGGCGACCGGGCTGACGGGGTTGCCGAGCGCGTCGATGACGAGGCCGGAGGGCTCCTTCAGCGTCAGCACGAACGTCTTGGCGTCCGTCGGCTCGAGCGAGGCCGTGATGGCGAAGATGCGGCGGCCGAGCGCGCTGCGGGTGCCCCAGCGGCGCAGCGAGGCGACGCAATCGGCCGCCGTGACCGGCTGGCCGTCATGCCACTTCAAGCCGTCGCGCAGCGTGAAGCTGTAGGTCAGGCCGTCGGGCGAGACCTTCCAGTCCTGCACCATCTGCGGCTTGATCTCGCCCTTGGAATCCTTCGCGAACAGCGTGTCGAACACCATGTAGCCGAACGTGCGCGAAATATAGGCCGTGGAAAAATGCGGATCGAGCGTGACGATCTCCGCCTCGAGCACCGCAACGAGATTGCCCGCCGCATGCGCCGGCGCCGCCACCAGCGCGAGGGCGAACAGCGCCGGAATGAAAGACTTTGGTTTGAACATTGGTGCCTTTTGCTGCTTCTTGAGAGTTCATTTGCAGCCGAAGAAAAAGCAATGTTCGTGCCCGATCGACGCAGGCACTCATGCGCTCACGACTATCAGCCAAGCGTTTGCGCGCCACACCGCCGGTGTCATCGCCCGGCTTGACCGGGCGATCCAGTATTCCAGAGACGACTGAGGGATGCGGAATGGAGGAGCGATGCACTCGCCGCTCGTCATTGCGAGAAGCAATCCAGACTGTCGCCGCGGATAGATTCTGGGTTGCTTCGCTGCGCTCGCAATGACGATGTGGAGGCAACGTCGCGCTACACCGTCAGTCGTCATGCCCGGGCTTGACCCGGGCATCCACGTCTCTTCTCAAGAGCTGCGGCGCGTGGATGGCCGGGTCAAGCCCGGCCATGACGATGTGGCGAGAGCCCGCCCTACCCGATCCCCCGGCCGAACTTGTTCGACTTCGGGAAACCCTTCGGAGGCAGGCGGCCGGCGTCGGCGCGGGTGCCCTGCCACTCGGCGAGCTCCTTCATGGTCGCGGAGAATTCGCGACCGGCGGAGTCCTTCCAGGTCAGGCCAGCCTTGGCGTCGAACACGACGACGTCGGAGAGACCACCGTCCTTGTACTTCTGCAGGCGGACGCCTCGGCCGCGGGCCATCTCCGGGACCTGGTCGAGCGGGAATACCAGCATCTTGCGGTTCTCGCCGATGACCGCGACGGTGTTGCCGACCACCTCGGTGACCGTGCGTGCCTCGTTCGGCATGTCGACGTTGAGGACCTGCTTGCCCTTCTTGGTGGTGCCGACGCAATCGTCCTCGTTGACGACAAAGCCCTGGCCCTCGTGGCTCGCGACCAGGAATTTGCGTCCACCCTTGTTGACGAACAGTGCGACGGGTGCCGCCTCCTGCTCGAGGTCGATGAACAGGCGGATCGGCTCGCCATGACCGCGCCCGCCCGGAAGTTTCGCGACATCGAGCGAGTAGAACTTGCCGTTGGTGGCGAACAGCAGCAGCTTCGACGTCGTCTCCGCGAAGAACGCGAAGCCGAGCTTGTCGTCCTGCTTGAAGGCAAGGCCCGAGAGATCCTCGACATGCCCCTTCATGGTGCGGATCCAGCCCTTGTCGGAGACGACGACCGTCACCGGCTCGCGCTCGACGAAGGCCTCCTCGATCGCGGCGAGATCGTGCTCGGGCGCATCGGCAAAGGTGGTGCGGCGCTTGCCGAGCGGCGTCTTCGGCCCGAACATCTCGCGGACCTTGCCGACCTGCTCGCCAACCTTCTTCCACTGCTCGGCTTCCGAGGCGAGCACCGCGTTGATGCCCTTGAGCTCGTTGCGCAGGTTCTTGTCCTCGGTGCGGATCTCCATTTCCTCGAGCTTGCGCAACGAGCGGAGCCGCATGTTGAGGATGGCTTCGGCCTGCACCTCGGTGAGCTTGAACGCCTTCATCAGCGCCGGCTTCGGCTCATCCTCGGTGCGGATGATCTTGATCACCTTGTCGATGTTCAGATAGGCGATCAGGAAGCCGCCGAGAACTTCCAGCCGATGCTCGATCTGCGCCTTGCGGTAGTTGCTGCGCCGGATCAGGACGTCGCGCAGATGATCGAGCCATTCGCGCAGGCACTCCGCGAGCCCCACGACCTTGGGGATGCGGCCCTTGATCAGCACGTTGAGGTTCAGCGGAATCTTGTTCTCGAGCTCGGTCAGCCGGAACAGCGATTCCATCATCAGCGCCGGATCGACGTTCTTCGACTTCGGCTCGATCACGATGCGGACGTCTTCGGCCGACTCGTCCCTGACGTCGCCGACCAGCGGCAGCTTCTTCTGGTCCTGGAGCTCGGCGATCTTCTCGATCAGGCGCGACTTCTGCACCAGGAAGGGGATCTCGGTGACGACGACGACCCAGGTGCCGCGCGCGCCCTCTTCCTGCTCCCACCTGGCGCGAACGCGGAACGAGCCGCGGCCGGTCGTGTAGGCTTCGGCGATGGCCTGCTTGGAATCGACGCAGATGCCGCCGGTGGGAAAGTCCGGGCCCTTGACCCACTTCAGCAGCGCCTTGGACTTCGCGTCGGGCTTCTCGATCAGATGCAGCGCCGCGTCGCAGAGCTCGGCGGCGTTGTGCGGCGGGATCGAGGTCGCCATGCCGACCGCGATGCCCTGCGCGCCGTTGGCGAGCAGGTTCGGGAAGCCGCCGGGCAGCACGACCGGCTCCTTCGACTGGCCGTCATAGTTGGGACGGAATTCAACGCCGTCCTCGTCGATGCCCTCGAGCAGAAGCCGCGCGACATCGGTCATGCGCGCTTCGGTGTAGCGGTAGGCGGCGGGGTTATCGCCGTCGATATTGCCGAAATTGCCCTGGCCGTCGACCAGCGGGTAGCGCGAGGAGAAATCCTGCGCGAGGCGAACCATGGCGTCGTAGATCGCCTGGTCGCCGTGCGGATGGAACGAGCCCATCACGTCGCCGACGATCTTGGCGGATTTCTTGAAGGCCGTGCCGGGGTCGAGCCTGAGCAGGCGCATGCCGTAGAGGATGCGCCGGTGCACCGGCTTCAGGCCGTCGCGTGCGTCCGGCAGCGCGCGGTGCATGATGGTGGAGAGCGCATAGGCGAGATAGCGCTCTTCCAGCGCCTCGCGCAGCGGCACCTCATGGATTTCGGCCGGTTCCGGCGGAATCAATCGTTTTCCCATGCCGCCCGGTTAAACCGTGGAAGCGAATCGGGCAAGGATGGATTGGTTCCCTGTGGGCGGCTTACTGCCCCGCCCAGCCGGCAGTCACAGTCTGGGTGGAGTGGGGATTTTGGGCCTGTGTGGTGGTCGGCGCGTTGGCCAAGCAGCGCCTGGCAGCCTCGATCTCTGCTTCCGTCGCGCCCTTGGACCGGGCCCATGCCTCTGCGGCTGCTGCCGAATATTTGGCCACATAGAACCTGACGACCGTGCAGGAAGCGCGGCGAACCAGTCCTGTTTGCTCGCCTGCGAGGGCGTCCGGCGCCAGCGCAATCAGCGCTGCCGACACAATAAGTCCCTTGATCAGCATCAGGTTTATCCCCGGGTTGGAACCCCACGGGCCAATCCGAGAAACCCGGTTTGGTTCCGGGATATTTCATCTGATCAGGCAATACAGAGCCGCGCTGACGTCATGGCGCCGGGATCGCCGCCCTCGCCTGCTGCCGCGTCAAGGCATTGATGAAGCCGGCCCGCGCGTCGGAATGGACCTGCCCGCGCGGCTCCAGCACGTGGCGCAGCAGGAACAATCCGGTCAGCCGAAAGCCGTCCTGGAGATCCTGGTCGGTGAGTTCGCTCGCGGTTTCACCCTGGCGCAGGAACGGCGGCAGGCGCAACAGCCGGTCGCGCCATGGCTCGCCCGCGCCGCGCGACACCGCGCCGCCGGACTTCGGCGAAACGTAGATCAGGTCCGTGGTCTCCCCGGTCACCGCGCAATTGTCCAGCGCGAGCCCGAAGCCGAGCTCGGCGAGCATCGCCAGCTCGAAATGGATCACGTGGACGGCGGCGCTGCCGATGTCGTCGAAATCGTCGAGCGAATGTTCAAGCAGCGCAAAGATTTCCCCGTGCGGATCGCGCTCGGGAAGGAGCCGCGCAATCGAGGCCAGATGGGTGACGCCGTAGACGCCGTGGGACGATGCCAGCAGCGTGGCCGCACGCAGCTTCAGGCCCTCGACCGCGTAGGTGCCGAGATGCTCGTCGAGCCGCGCCCGCCACACCGCGCTGACGCTGTTGCCCGGTTGCAGCAAGGGCCGCATCCGCGAACCGGCGCCGCCGCGGACGAGACCGAGATGGCGGCCGTGTTCGCGCGTCAGCAGCTCGACGATGGCGCTGCTCTCGCCATGCCGCCGCACCCCCAGCACGATGCCTTCGTCGGTCCATTCCATGGGGTGAAGCTTACAGGATTCCGGTCGGGAGCGCAGCGCTCTCTCCCCCGTCATTCCGGGGCGCCTCGAAGAGGCGAACCCGGAATCTCGAGATTCTCAGGTGCGCAATTGCGCACCATAGTTCGATGCTTCGCATCGCCCCCGGAATGACGCTAGGCGTTGAACCAGCCCTGCGCATCGCCGCTGAAGGAGAAATACAGGCCCATCGTGGTCAGCACGCAGGAGACAATCTCGATGGCGCTGTCGAGCTCCATGCCCTTCTCGCCGATGATCTGGCCGAGCGAGATCACCGACAGCACCAGGGCTGCGGCCAGCACCCAGCGCGGCCAGTTCTTGCGCCAACGCGCCGCCAGCCAGACGAAATAGACCAGCAGAAGGATCATGCCGCCGGCGAGCAGCGTCGCCGTCATGATCATCTGCTCGGTCATATCGGCATTGGGCGTGCGGTCCTGCACCGCCACCGACAGCGCATCCAGCATCAACGACGCATAGAGCAGCGCTTCGAAGCGCTGGACGTTCGTGGGCACGCTCATCGGATACCGATCTGTTCTTGCTTATTCTTTGGGAAATTCCAGGCCCATCTCGCGATAGCGATCGGGATCGTCGCCCCAGTTCTCGCGCACCTTGACGAACAGGAACAGGTGCACTGGCACGCCGAGGATCTCACTAATCTCCTTGCGCGAGTCCGCGCCGATCGACTTGATGGTGGCGCCGCCCTTGCCGAGCACGATCTTGCGCTGGCTTTCGCGCTCGACGAAGATCGTCTGCTCGATCCGCACCGACTTGTCCTTGCGCTCCTCCCACTTGTCGGTCTCGACCGTGGACTGGTAGGGCAATTCCTGGTGCAGCTTGCGATAGATCTTTTCGCGCGTGATCTCGGCCGCCAGGTGCCGCATCGGCGCGTCCGACATCTGGTCCTCGGGATAGAGGAACGGCCCCGGCGGCACCATCTCGGCAAGCGTATCCCTGAGATCATCGACGCCGTCGCCGGAGATCGCCGCGATCATGAAGGTCTTGGCGAACGGCATGCGCTCGTTGGCGGCCTGCGCCAGCGCCAGCAGCTTCTCGCGCTGGACCAGGTCGACCTTGTTGATCACCAGGATCTTCTCGTGATTGACGCTGGCCACCTTGGCGAGGATCGCCTCGGCCTCCTCGTCGATGCCGGTCTTGGCATCCAGCAGCACGCAGACGAGGTCGGCGTCATGCGCCCCGCTCCAGGCGGTCGAGACCATGGCGCGGTCCAGCCTGCGCTTGGGCGAGAAGATGCCGGGCGTGTCGACCAGGATGATCTGCGCATTGTTCTCGATGACGATGCCGCGGATCAGCGCGCGCGTGGTCTGCACCTTGCGCGAGACGATAGTGACCTTAGCGCCGACCAGCGCGTTGACCAGCGTGGACTTGCCGACATTCGGTGCGCCAATGAGCGCAACGAAGCCGCAGCGCGTCGCAGCGGGCGCCTCGCCGCTTGCTTCAACCGTCATTGCCGCCGCCAACGCCTTCACGTTCGATCATCACCGAGGCCGCCACCTTCTCTGCCGCGCGCTTGCTGCCGCCGATACCCTCGGCCGGCGCCAGTCCCGGCAGGTCCACCGCGACGCGGAACTGCGGATCGTGATGCGGGCCGGTGCGCTCGACCTCGCGGTAAACCGGCGTCGGCAGGCCCTTCCCCTGCGCCCATTCCTGGAGCACGGTCTTGGGATCGCGCAACGGACGCCGCGGCTTGTGCATGCGCTCGGTCCAGTTGCGCTTGACGAATTCGGCCGCCGCCGCATGGCCGCCGTCGAGGAAAATGGCGCCGATCACGGCCTCGCAGATGTCGCCGAGCACGCTCTTGCGCAGGCGGGCGTCGGCGCTGGGGCCGACCGAGCCGAGCTTGATGTCGTCGAGCAGCCCGAGCGATTTTGCGACGTCCGCGCAGCTCTCCTTGCGCACCAGTTCGGCGAGCCGCTTGGACAGCTCGCCTTCGTCGGCGTTCGGGAAGGCATGGTAGAGCATGTCGGAAACGACCAGCCCGAGCACGTGGTCGCCGAGGAATTCCAGCCGCTGATAGCTGTCGCCGCGCTTGCGCCCGGACTTCAGCGCCGAGACATGCGTGATCGCCTGGATCAGCTGGTTCGGATCCGCAAAGCTATAACCAATGCGCGCCTCGAGTGCCGCATTCGCGTCAGTCGCCTTGGCCTTGCGTACCCGCTTCTTCTTCGCAGGCGTCTTCGGTGCAGCTTCGCCCTCAGGAGCGGCTTGCGCCTCGATAGGTTGGGTCGCGATGTCCTTGGCTTCGTCTTTCATCGGACGATTTTGAAGAAGCGATTCCAGCGCACCGCCCACGGCCAGCGCCAGAACATCCAGGCATGCTCGCCTTCGGCGATGGAGAAGAAGATCATCTGGGCACGGCCGATCAAATTCTCCTGCGGCACATAGCCGACCTGGCCGAGGAAGCGGCTGTCGGTGGAATTGTCGCGATTGTCGCCCATCATGAAGAAATGGCCTGCTGGCACCGTGTAGACGTTGGTGGTGTCCATGTAGCCGTTGTCGGCGCAATCCAGCGTCTCATAGGACACGCCGTTCGGCAGCGTTTCCTTCCAGCGCTTCACCCGGGAGATGCCGCCGCCTTCGGAGCCGCACGGATCCTCGCCGACATATTCGCTCATGCGCTGCCGCTCGACCGGGGTGTCGTTGATGTAGAGCAGCCCGTCCTTCATCTGGACGCGGTCACCGGGAAGCCCGATCACGCGCTTGATGTAGTCGGTGGAATCGTCCTTGGGCAGGCGAAACACGACGATGTCGCCGCGGTTCGGGTCCGAGCCCCAGAGCCGCCCCGAGAACAGCGGCGGCGAGAACGGGATCGAGTAGTGGCTATAGCCGTAGGAATATTTCGAGACGAACAGATAGTCGCCGACCAGCAGCGTCGCCTTCATCGAGCCGGACGGAATGTTGAACGGCTGGAACAGAAAAGTGCGGATCACGAGCGCGATCAGGAGAGCGTGGATTACGACCCGGATCGTTTCGCCGACGCCGCTTTCAGTTTTCGTTCCCGAAGTCACGCTCATTGCTCTCTCAATTCCGGCCGGCGGTCACAGAGCGCCCTCCTCCCGCGAACAGCCCATCGCTTCGCGGCCCAAGGAGATTGTCCTGATTCTGATAATGAGGGCCAATTCCGGCGTAAAGCCGAATTCGCCCAGCCTGATTTGCGTCCGCGGACTTTTAGACGGTTGTCGAAGACCACGCAATCAAGGATCGCATCAAAACTGCATAAGATATTGATCTTTAACAAGAATTATAAAATGACCCCGGAACGGTCAGGGCTTGGCCAGCGGAACGGCTGAAATGATGACGAAGGCCTGTGCGAGCGGCCAGTCATCGGTGATCGACAGGTCGATCCGCGCCTCGAAGCCAGCAGGCGTCAGGGCCTGGAGCCGAGCCAGGGCACCGCCGGTCAGCTGCATGGTCGGCCGTCCCCCGGGCAGGTTGACCACCCCCATGTCGCGCCACCAGACGCCGAGCCTGATGCCGGTGCCGAGCGCCTTCGAGCAGGCCTCCTTGGCGGCAAAGCGCTTGGCATAGGTCGCCACCACCATCTTCTCGTTCTTGGCGCGGCGCTCCGCCTTGGCCCGCTCAGCCGCGGTGAAGATGCGGTCGAGGAAACGCTCGCCGTGGCGCTCGATCACCTTGCCGACGCGGGTGATGTCGATCAGGTCGGAGCCGATGCCGATGATCATGCCCGGCTCCGTCCGCGGTCCATCGCCGCGCGCATGCTGCGCACCGTCTCGGCAAGACCGACGAACAGCGCCTCGCCGATCATGTAGTAGCCGATGTTGAGCTCCATGATTTCGGGCAGAGCCGCGATCGTCTCCGCCGTCGCATAGTCGAGCCCGTGGCCGGCGTGGACCTCCAGCCCCGCTTCCTTCGCCAGCTTCACGCCCGCCACGATCCGCTGCCATTCGGCGTCGGCCTTCTCGGTGTGGCCATCGACCACGGCGTCGCACCAGGCGCCGGTGTGGATCTCGATCACCGGCGCACGCAGCCGCGCCGCCATCTCGATCTGCGCGGGGTCGGCGGCGATGAACAGCGAGACGCGGATGCCGGCATCGTTCAGCCGCGCGATGTAGGGCGCGAGCGCATTGTGCTGGCCGACCACATCCAGTCCACCCTCGGTCGTCACCTCCTGCCGGCGCTCCGGCACGAGGCACACCGCATGCGGACTGGTGGCGAGCGAGATGCGCATCATGTCGTCGGTCGCTGCCATCTCGAAATTGAGCGGCTTGGAGATCTCGGCCTTCAGCCGCGCCATGTCCTCGTCGCGGATATGCCGGCGATCCTCGCGCAGATGCGCGGTGATGCCGTCGGCGCCGGCCTCGATCGCCAGCAGCGCGGCGCGCACCGGATCGGGATTGCGGCCGCCGCGCGCGTTACGCAGGGTCGCGACATGGTCGACATTGACGCCGAGGCGGAGCGGAGAAGCGGGCATTGCAAGGCTCACAAAGGTAACATTTCTCAACTTGTCATGCGCGGGCCTGACCCGCGCATCCATCCTCTTCGAAGAGATGGGTTGCCGGGTCAAGCCCGGCAACGACGAGCTTCATCCATTAACACGTTCGACGCGGGCGACGACCGCCTTCGCGCGCAACTGGGCCAGGATCGCGCTCAGGTGCTTCAGGTCGTAGACTTCGAGATCGATCGTCGTCTCCGTGAAGTCCGGAGAGCGGCGCTGCATGCTGATGTTGTCGATGTTGCCGTCGTGCTCGGCGATCACGGTCGCGATCTGCGCGAGCGCGCCGGGCTCGTTGACGTTCTCGACCCTGATACGGGCCGGGAAGCGCTGCGGCGCGGTGTCCTCGATGTCCCAGCGCACGTCGAGCCAGCGCTCCGGCTCCTCCTCGAAATCCTTCAGCGCCGGCGCCTGGATCGGGTAGATGGTGATGCCCTCGCCCGGCGTGACGATGCCGACGATGCGATCGCCGGGCACCGCGCCGCCGTTCGGCGCGAACTTCACCGGCAGGTCGGAATTGATGCCGCGGATCGGGATCGCGACCGGGGTTCGCGGCGGCTCGGAGGCCGCCTTCTCCTTGAGCTTGGCGGCGAGCCCCTTCTTGATGCCGTAGCGGGCGACGCGCTCCTCCTTGTAGTCGGGATACATCGCGCGCGCGACGTGTGAGGCCTTGATCTCGCCGCGCCCCACGGCCGCCATGACGTCCTCGATCGAGGTGCGCGCAAGCCGCGGCAGCGCACCCTTGAGCTTGTCGTCGGCGTATTCGATCTTGGCGCGCTCGAACAGGCGCTCGACGATGCGCCGGCCGAGACCGACATATTGGTCGCGCACGGCGGTGCGCGTGGCGCGGCGGATCGCGGCGCGCGCCTTGCCGGTGACCGCGAGCGTTTCCCAGGCCGAAGGCGGCGCCGATTGCGCCTCCGAGGTCAGCACCTCGACCTCGTCGCCGTTCTGTAACTCCGACGACAGCGGCGAGAACTTGCCGTTGATCTTGCAGCCCACCGCGCTATTGCCGACGTCGGTATGCACCGCATAGGCGAAGTCGATCACGTTGGCATGGCGCGGCAGCGCGATCAGCTTGCCCTTCGGGGTGAAGCAGAACACCTGGTCGTGGAACAGCTCGAGCTTGGTGTGCTCGAGGAATTCCTCGGGGTTGGCACTCTCCGAGAGGATTCCGACGGTGTGGCGCAGCCAGGCGAACGCGTTGGATTCGCGCTTGAGGAACTCGGTCGGCGAGCCCGCGCCTTCCTTGTAGAACACGTGCGCGGCGATACCGCGCTCGGCGATCTGGTCCATCGCCTCGGTGCGGATCTGGAGCTCGGCGCGCTGGTTGCCCGGACCGATCACGGTGGTGTGTATCGAGCGGTAGTCGTTCTGCTTCGGCGTCGAGATGTAGTCCTTGAAACGCCCCGGCACGACCGGCCAGGTGGTGTGGACGATTCCGAGCGCGCGGTAGCAGGCCTCGACGTCGTTCACGACGACACGGAAGCCGAAGATGTCGGACAACTGCTCGAAGCCGACCGATTTGCGTTCCATCTTGGTCCAGATCGAGAACGGCTTCTTGCGGCGGCCATAGACCCGCGCGCCAAGGCCCCGGTGGCGCAGATTGTTGGAGAGCTGGGCCTCGATCTCGCCGATCAGATTGCGGTTGCGCTCGGCGAGCGCATCGAGCCGCTGCATCACCACCGAATAGGCCTCGGGGTCGAGCGTGCGGAAGGACAGATCCTCCAGCTCCTCGCGCATTTCCTGCATGCCCATGCGGCCGGCGAGCGGCGCGTAGATGTCGAGCGTCTCCTCGGCAATGCGCCTGCGCGATTCCGTCGGCACGAATTCCAGCGTGCGCATGTTGTGCAGGCGGTCGGCGAGCTTCACCAGGAGCACGCGGACATCGTCGGCAATCGCCAGCAACAATTTGCGCAGGTTCTCGGCCTGCTTGGCCTCGCGCGACACCAGCTCCAGCCGCTTCAGCTTGGTCAGGCCCTCGACCAGCGCGCCGATCTCGGGCCCGAAGATCTGGTCGATCTCGGCCCGCGTCGCTTCGGTGTCCTCGATCGTGTCGTGCAGCAGCGCGGCCACGATGGTGGCGTCGTCGAGCTTCAGGTCGGTGAGAATCGCCGCCACTTCGAGCGGATGCGAGAAGTACGGATCGCCCGAGGCCCGCGTCTGCGAGCCGTGGGCCTTCATGGCGTAGACATAGGCGCGGTTCAGCAGATCTTCGTTGGTGTTGGGATTGTAGGACCTGACGCGCTCGACGAGGTCATATTGACGCATCATGCGCGCACGCGGCTTGGCCGGGCGTGCCACCGGCGCAGTCGGGGCCACGGCAACCGATTCGGTTGCGGCCTGCATCTGCGTTGGTCTGCGGCGTCGATACACCATGCCGTCCTGCCTTCAAACGGACCTCAGGCGGCCCGTTGTATACATCTTAGCTCCGATCCCGCGCGCGTCCGATCAATTCGGTGACAGGCGCGCAGCGCGAACCGGCAACACTATGGTAACCACGAAAACGCCAACAAAAGCAAAGGCCCGAACACAGGTTCGGGCCTTTGATAAGATCACAAGAATTCGACGATTGCGACGGGACGATCTACTCGTCTTCCTCGGGCTGCTCTTCCGGCGGCGCGAGGCCTTCGAGGCCCTTCAGGAGCTCCTCTTCGGTCATGCGCTCAACGGCAACTTCGGTATCGTCCGCATCGACGCTGGCGCCGGCGGAACCGATCAGCGGCACCGTGTCGGGCTCGGGCTCGTCGACCTCGACGAACTTCTGGAGCGAGTGCACCAGCTCCTCGCGGAGGTCCTCCGGAGAGATGGTCTGGTCCGCAATTTCACGCAGAGACACAACAGGGTTCTTGTCGTTATCGCGGTCAACCGTTAGTTGTGAACCCGACGAAATCATGCGGGCACGGTGGGCGGCCAGCAGGACCAGGTCAAACCGGTTATCGACCTTGTCGATGCAATCTTCTACGGTGACGCGAGCCATGGACTGTCGCTCCGTTGTGGGTGGGACGAAATATGTGGATGATTGGGGCTAGTTATAGGGACCAAGACAATTTCGCAAGGCCAATTTGTGATTTGGCCTCGCCAAATGGCTCTGCTACCCCCACATTGGGGCTGGGATGGGCGATTTCCAGGGCTGCCATTGAGGGCGGCCCCGGGTGTTTGAGAGTTCGCCATAACTATACCTTGATTGCCCCGACTTCTCCGGATTTGCGGTTTCGACGGGTTTCGGCGGCACTCTAGAACTGCGCGGCCTGCTGCAGCGCCAACAATAAACGATCAATCACGAGCACTTCGCGAGCAAACTGAATGTCACCTTCTCCTACCAACAAGATCGCGCTCTTCATCGACGGGGCCAATCTCTACGCGACGGCGAAAACTCTGGGCTTCGATATCGACTACAAGCGCCTGCTGAAGGAGTTTCAGAGCCGGGGGACGCTGTTGCGGGCGTTCTACTACACCGCCATCATCGAGGATCAGGAATACTCCTCGATCCGCCCGCTGATCGACTGGCTGGACTACAACGGCTACACCGTCGTCACCAAGGCGACCAAGGAGTTCATCGACGCCTCCGGCCGTCGCAAGGTCAAGGGCAACATGGACATCGAGCTCGCCGTGGACGCCATGGAGCTCGCCGAGCACATCGACCAGATGGTGCTGTTCTCCGGTGACGGCGACTTCCGCTCCCTGGTCGAGGCCGTCCAGCGCCGCGGCGTGCGGGTCACGGTGGTCTCGACCATCGCCAGCCAGCCGCCGATGATCGCCGACGAGCTGCGCCGCCAGGCCGACGTCTTCACCGACCTCGTCGAGCTGCAGTCCAAGCTCGGCCGCGACCCGTCCGAACGCCCCGCCCCGCGCGATCGCGGCGATCGCGAGGCCCGCCACCACGCCCCGCAATTCCTCCAGCGCGCAACCACGATGGCGCCGAGGGGCGATGACGACTTTGAGGAGTGAGGCGGCCCGGTCAGGCCGCCAGCCCCCCACCCTCGTCCCCGACCGTGACTGTCCGCTCTGTCCGCGCCTGGTCGCCTTTCGCGAGGCGAACCGCGCGCGCGAGCCGTCCTGGCACAACGCCCCGGTCGCGCCCTTCGGTGACATCAAGGCGCGTCTCCTGATCGTTGGCCTCGCTCCGGGCATGCAGGGCGCCAACCGCACCGGCCGTCCCTTCACCGGCGACTACGCCGGCGACCTGCTCTACGCCACGCTGCTCGAATACGGCTTTGCCAAGGGAACCTACCAGGCGCGTCCCGATGACGGGCTGAAGCTGGTCGACTGCCGCATCGCCAATGCCGTGCATTGCGTTCCGCCGCAGAACAAGCCGCTGCCGGTCGAGATCAACACCTGCCGCCAGTTCCTCGCGGCAAATCTCGCGACGATGCCGAAGCTGCGCGCGATCGTCGCGCTTGGACGCATTGCTCACGACACGGTGCTCAAGCCGCTGAACCTGAAGGCCTCGCAAGCCCCCTTCGGCCACGGCGCGGTGCATCAGGCCGGCGCGTTCAGGCTCTACGACAGCTATCACTGCTCGCGCTACAACACGAACACCGGCGTGCTGACGCCGGACATGTTCCGGTCCGTGTTCGCGAAGGTGAAGGCCGACCTGGATTAGCCCTTGGACTAGCCTTTGACGGGATTGGCCTTCAGCCAGTCCAGGACATCGCCGGCGTTCCGGTCGGGCGGAAACACCGGATAGAACACGTGCGTGACCTTGGCGTCGTCGATGATCAGCGCAAGGCGCTTGATCAGCGTCAGGCCTGCGACCTCCATGGTCGGCAGTTTGAGGGCGCTCGTCAGCGCCAGCTTCTCGTCCGACAGCACCGGAAACGGCAGATGCAGGCGCGATGCCATCTCGGTCTGGTATGCGTTGCTCTGGGTCGAGAGGCCGAACACTTGAGCGGCGCCGGCGGCCTTCAGCTCGGCGAACAGATCGCGAAACGCACAGGTCTGCGGCGTGCAGCCGCGCGCGCCCGGGATCATATCCCAATCGTCAACCAGCGAGATCTTGCCGGGCTCGCCGGTGCGGGGATAGGCGAACACCACGGTTCGGCCGGAGAGCGCCGACAGCATGACTAATGTGTCGTCGGTCGCGAGCAGGCCGATCGCGGGTAGCGTCATGCCCGGCAGATGCGCGGCGCCGCCATCATCAACCGGCGCCGGAATCTTGCTCCAGTCGACCTCGAGCAGGTTCTTCTGATTCATCCCGCTATCCCCTCGCCCTGAGCAGGCGGCCCTTCTCCCGGCTCCAGTCGCGCTTCTTCTCGGTCTCGCGCTTGTCGTGCAGCTTCTTGCCTTTGGCAACCGCCAGCTGCAGCTTGGCCCGGCCGCGCTCGTTGAAGTAGAGCTTGAGCGGGATCAGCGTCATGCCCTCGCGGTCCACCGCGCCGATCAGCTTGTTGATCTGCCGGCGATGGAGCAGCAGCTTTCGCGGCCGTTTGGGCTCGTGGTTGAAGCGGTTGCCCTGGAGGTATTCGGGAATGGTGGCGTTGATCAGCCAGATCTCGCCGTTCTTCGAGTCGGCGTAGGATTCCGCGATCGTGCTCTTGCCGTTGCGGATCGACTTGACCTCGGTGCCGGTCAGCGCAATGCCCGCCTCGATCGTATCCTCGATCGCATAGTTGAAGCGGGCCTTGCGATTTTCCGCCATGACCTTGATCGGTCGTTCGTTCTTATCGGCCATGACCTTCAAAAACCTGGCAAAAAAACCCGAGTGAGATACGCGCGGACGCTAACAGTTTGGGTGAAGCGCGCGCGTCAAGACTTCTTGAGGAGATCGCGGATCTCGGTGAGCAGCTCGACCTCGGCCGACGGCTTCGGTGGAGCGGCCGGTGCAGCCTCCTCCTTGCGCTTCAGCGTGTTGATGGCGCGGATCACCAGGAACAGCACGAAGGCAATGATGATGAAGTTGATCGTCAGCGTGAGGAAGCTGCCCCAAGCCAAGACCGCGCCTTGCTTTTTGGCATCCGCTAAGTTGGTGGCGGTGACCGCTTTCGACAAGGGGGTGAAGTAGTTCGAGAAGTCGAGGCCGCCGGTGACGGCGCCGATCAACGGCATGATCACGTCGCCGACCAGCGAAGTGACGATCGCACCGAAGGCCGCGCCGATGATGACGCCGACCGCGAGATCGACGACGTTGCCCTTCATGGCGAATTCGCGGAACTCCTTGAGCATCCGCCTGCCCGTTTGATCGACCCCGCTCATGAAAGGCTCCCCGGAAAGGCTGCCGCGTCAGTTGATCAGGCCGGCGTGCACCATGGCGCTGCGCACGGCAACGCGCGTCGGCTCCGACACCGGCACCATCGGCAGCCGCAGCGTCTCGTCGAGCTTGCCGAGCAGCGACATCGCGTACTTGATCGGCGCCGGATTGCTCTCGATGAAGAGGTTGTTGTGCAGCGGCATCAGCTTGTCGTGCAGCTTCAGCGCGGTGGCGTGATCGCCCTTCTGCCAGGCGGTGTGGAACTCCGAGCACAGCCGCGGCGCGACGTTCGAGGTCACCGAGATGCAGCCATGGCCGCCATGGGCCATGTAGCCGAGGATGGTCGCATCCTCGCCCGAGAGCTGGTTGAAGTCCTCGCCCATCGCCGCACGCTGCTGCGACACGCGGACCATGCTGGCGGTAGCGTCCTTGACGCCGGCGATGTTCTTCAGCTCCCACAGCCGCTTCATGGTGTCGACCGACATGTCGATCACCGAGCGCGGCGGGATGTTGTAGATGATGATCGGAATCCCGATCGCATCGTTGATCGCCTTGAAGTGCTGGTACATCCCTTCCTGGGTCGGCTTGTTGTAGTAGGGCGTCACCACCAGCACGGCGTCCGCGCCCGCCTTCTCGGCGTGCTGGGCCAGCTCGATCGCCTCCTTGGTCGAGTTGGAGCCGGCACCGGCAACGACCGGCACGCGGCCCTTGGCCTCCTCGATGCACCACTCGACGACCTTCTTGTGCTCGTCATGGCTGAGTGTCGGGCTCTCGCCGGTCGTGCCGACCGGGACCAGGCCGTTGGTGCCCTCGGAAATCTGCCAGTTGACCAGGGAGCGGAACGCCGCCTCGTCGAGCGAGCCGTTCTTGAACGGCGTGACCAAGGCGGTGAACGACCCCCGGAATTTCGTCTTGGCTGCCATGGACTTCCTCCGTACGCGGCGAGTTTTGAGAGCAAGCCCCATTCATATCGGGTCTATCCCGCCGGTAAAAGGGCCGCTCCCGTGCGACGCACCGTTTAGGCCGCGATTTTGCCGCGGTGATGGTGCAAACCCGCCCGCGGTAAGCGGCTGTTGGTATTTTGTCCGCATATTCAATCAAATTCAGCTAGATCTTGAGCCACTTGACTGATTCGGGGCGACGAAACGCCGTGACCTCATTTCCTCGTGCCACATGGCGATCCACCGGTCTGGTCGTGTGCCTGATGGCAGGCCTGTCGGTCGGCTGCGCCGCCTGGGCCAAGTCCAATGAGACACCTGCCGAAGGCGCCAAGGACACCGCGAAGCCAGCCGCCAAGGACGCCACGAAGGGATCCGGCAAAGGATCGGCCAAGGACACAACGAAGGACACAGCGAAGGAAACAGCCAAGGGAACCGGCAAGGACACAGCGAAGGGCGCGAGCAAGGGGGCGGCTGGCGCCCCGGCCAAGGATGCCGCGAAGAAACCGGCCCAGAATGCCGGCAAGGGTGCTGGCAAGGAACCCGCCAAGGACAAGCCCAAGCCTGCGGCAGCGATGCCCGCGCCGAAATCGCAGCCGACCGCCAACGGCTCAGCCCCCAAGGCCGCCCCCGCGCCGGCCGCAACGGCCACCGTCAGACCTGCCGCCGCTCCGACCGCCAAACCGATCGCAGCTCCCGTGCTGGCTCCCGCGACCCGCCAGCACGCTACGCCGCGCAAGCCGGTCACGCCGGCCGCGGTCGCTGCGACCTCCTCGACGTCGCAAGCCGACAAGGACACGCTCGAGAACGTCATCGACCTCGTGCGCAAGCGCAAGGCGGCCGACGCCACCAATTACGCTGCCTCGATCTCGGATCCCGTTGCGCGAAAGCTCGCCGAATGGATCATCCTGCGCAGCGAGGACAACGGCGCGACCGTGGAACGCTACCGCGCCTTCCTCTCCGCCAATCCAAGCTGGCCGTCTCAGACCTTCCTGCGCCGCCGGCTCGAGGCTGCGATGTGGGACGACAGGCGCGATGATTCAGTTGCGTGGTCATGGTTCGAGAACGAATCCCCAGTGTCCGCCAAGGGCCGCTTCACGCTCGCCAAAGCGATGCTGGCGCGCGGCGACCGCGCCAATGCCGAGCGGCTGGTGCGCGAGGCCTGGCGCAGCGATCCGATGTCGGAGGACACCGAGAACAACGCGCTCGACCAGTTCGGCGCCCTGCTGACGCCGGGCGACCAGAAGGCGCGGATGGACACCCTGCTCTACGGCAGCGAGAACGAGGCCGCGCTGCGTGCCGCAAAACGTCTCGGCGCCGGCTATGTCGCGCTCGCCAAGGCCCGCATCGCCGCCGTCAAGAAGGCGCCGAACGCGCACGCCTTGCTCGACGCGGTGCCGCGCGAGCTGCACAACGATCCCGGCTTCATCTTCAGCAAGATCCAGCTGCTGCGCCGCGAGGAGAAGTTTGCGGAAGCGGCCCAGCTCATGCTGTCGGCGCCGAAGGATCCGAACCGGCTCTACAATCTCGACGAATGGTGGATCGAGCGGCGCCTCCTCGCGCGCAAGATGATCGATACCGAGGAATTCCGCAGCGCCTATCTGATCGCGCGCGATGCGGCGCTGCCCTCGCGTGACATCTACAAGACCGAGCAGGAGTTCACCGCCGGCTGGATCGCGCTGCGCTTCCTCAACGATCCCGCCACCGCCACCCAGCATTTTGCCCGCATCGGCGTCGGCAGCGTCAATCCGACCGCGCTGGCGCGCGCCGGCTATTGGCAGGGTCGCGCCGCGGAAGCCGCTGGCCGTCAGCAGGAGGCGCGCAATGCCTATGCGCGGGCCGCCGAGCAGTCCACGAGCTATTACGGCCAGCTCGCACGCGCCAAGCTCAGTCTGCCGCAGATAGAGCTCAACAGTCAGCCGCGCGGCCGTGGCGCCGAACGGCTGGAGATCGTGCGCGCCGCGCAGCTGCTCTACGAGCTCGACGAACGCGAGATGGCGGTGCCCATGCTCGCCGACATGGGCGAGAACGGAGATCCCGAGGCGCTGGCCGGCCTCGGCGAGCTGACCCAGCGCCACAGCGATGCGCGCGGCATGCTGCTGCTCGGCAAGGCCGCGCTCAACCGCGGCCTGCCGTTCGACTTCTACGCCTATCCCGTCAACGGCATCCCGCAGTTCACGCCGATCGGCCCCGAGGTCGAGCGCAGCATCGTCTATGCGATCGCGCGGCAGGAGAGCGCATTCAATCCCTCGGTGGTCTCGCCGGCGCAGGCCTATGGGCTGATGCAGGTGACACCGGACGCCGCACGCTATGTCTGCAAGCGGCACGGCGCGACTTACGATCTCGGGCGGCTGAAGAACGATTCGGTCTACAACGCCACGCTCGGCTCGGCCGAGCTCGGCGGACTGCTCGAGGATTATCGCGGCTCCTACATCATGACCTTTGCCGCCTACAATGCCGGCCGCGGTAGCGTGAAGAAGTGGGTCGACCGGTACGGCGATCCGCGCGATCCCAAGGTCGATGCGGTGGACTGGGTTGAGCTCATTCCATTCTCCGAGACGCGCAACTACGTGCAGCGGATCATGGAGAACCTTCAGGTCTACCGCGCCCGCTTCGGCGGCGGCACGCGGTTGCAGATCGAGGCCGATTTGCGCCGCGGCACCGGCAGCGTGGAATAGCGGGGCTTGATCGACCCGGCTTGGTCCTGAGCCCTGGCAGCGATGCAGCAAAGGTTCGGGGTAGAATGTCGTGACGGGGCGGACGGCCCCGCCATAGGGCTGGAACAAGCATGACCAACAGCAGTTGGTTAGCCCTCACGAACCCGGAGAGATCTCATGTCCCGCGTGGTCGGTGTGCCCATGTTCGCAGCCGTGGCCTTGTCCGGCTTGGTCGTTGCCGGCTCGCCCGCCCACGGCAAGAATCGTCACCATTCCCAGCCGCAGGCAACCGGCATTCAGGATCGTTATTGCCTGCAAGGACGGCGTTGGGGCTACCCTGGCAACTGCCTGTTTTCCACCTACAACCAGTGTATGGCGACTGCTTCGGGCACGATCGATTCCTGCGGTTTGAATCCAACCTACGCCTTCCAGGAATGGAAGGGACCCAGGTGATAGTCTGATCGCGCTCGTTGAGGCGGTCAGATCACACGGAAGCTGCGGGCCCGATTTCGCAGAGGATTTCGATTCTCACCCGGCCGGCGCGGACCGGCCGCGGGGAGCGCGAGCCGGACCGGCTGAATCCGGCGGGGACCAATATGGGTTGGCCATGCACATCGCCGACAACCCCATCGCGGCAGCCCTGCAGTCTTCCCACGATAGGTAGCTGCAGTAGGTCCTGCTGCTGCCGCCCCACTCCCATTTCTGGAGGCACACGGGATAGCGGGGATCCAGGGGTTCAGCGGCCGCCGGCGCGAAAAACGGGGTGAGCGCAGCGACCATGGATGCCGCACCCAGCACGCTCAGCACCCGTCTCCAGATCCTCGAAGAATTCACGCTCAGAAACTCCCGTACCGCGTGCAGACGAACGATCTGCCTTTTAGACGGTCTCCGCGAGACCCACAAAGAAAAACCCCGGCAGTTTCCTGCCGGGGTTCGCAGATCAGTCAGACGACCGATCTTAGAAGTTGCGTTGAGCGCGGAGGAGCAACTGGAGGTTGCCCTGATCCTTCAGCTCGTAGGTGGCGACGGGCTTCGCAACCGCGGCGTTCCCCGTGGCAGCACCCGTGATCGTGCCCGAGTACTTCTGGTCGAGCCAGACGTAGCTCAGGTCGGCAGTGAAGGCCAGGTTCTTGACCGGGGTCCAGACCACGTTGCCGCCGACAACCGCGAGGTTGAAGTCCGGGTTACACGTGGCAGTGGCGGCGCCGAAGGCGGCGACGAAGTTGGCGCAGATCAGAGCCTTGCCCGTGTCGCCGTAGCGAAGCGAAGCATAAGCACCGTAGATCGACGAAGCCCAGTTCGGGGACCAGTTGTGGGTGTAACCACCGCGGAAGCCCCAGGTCTTGACCGTGTCGATACCGGTGCCGGTACCGAAGACGCCATCAGCGAGACCGGCGAAGCCGAGGCTCTGATAGGCGATGCCGCTGCCACCGTAGATGTAGATGTTCTGCGGGAACAGGCTCTGGAAGTTGTAGCGGGTCGCACCGTCGGTGTAGACGGCCTGCAAGTTGATCGAGTCACCCGCACCAGTCGGGATGTTCTTGATCGACAAGGCACCCTGCACCGCAAAGCCCCACTTGTCGTCGGGATGGCCGGTCGGCTCCGTCGTGCCGTAGTAGGCAGTGTGGAGTTCGTGCGCGGCAACCGAGAACTGGGCGAGACCCCAGGCCTGGTCAACGCGAACCTGACCGACGATGTCGGGCGTACGCGTGCCACCCCAATCGTTGGTGCCGTAGATGCCCTGGATGAAGGCAGCGCCAGCAGCCGAAGCCGAGGTGAAGCCGCTGAGACCACCAGCAGTGATGCTGGCGTTATAGAGGTTCGTCTGGCCGCCAGCGGCGGTCGTCAGGTCCTGCAACGCCACCGAAGCGGTGATGCCCTGGCCGAAATCAGCCGTGTACGCAACCTGGTTCACACCGGTCACGTTGTTGCTGCCGCCCGGAAGGAAGTCGGGACCACCAGCCGGATAGCTCTGCCACGGTGCGTCGAAGATCGAGACGGTGCGGCCGAAGGTGAAACCAGCGAACTGGATGAACGCATGGTAGAGGCCGAGCGTCGCCGAGCCGGTCGAGAACGCCGACGGGTTGCTGGCGGTGGTCGCCTGGCTATCCCAGGAGAAGATCATATCGGCGTAGGTGCGCACCACGCCATACTCGGTCGCCGTCCGCGTATCGACGGTGAAGTCCATACGAGCGCGGCTCTGGTAGTAGTTGTCCAGACGGTTGTTAGCACCGCCGGGAGCGCCCTGGCCGATGCCGTAGTCGCTGTTCGTGTTCCCCAGCATGTCCGCACGGACGTAGCCGCCGAACTTGATGCAGGTGTCAGTGCCCGGCATGTAGTAGAAACCGGCTCCGTACAGGGAGCAGATCTTCACGTATTCGACCGCCTTGGCCTTCACGGGAAGATCGGCTGCCTGAGCTCCGCCAACGGCGATCAGACCCGCCGCCGTACCGAGCAAAAGGCTCTTAAAGTTCATGTTAAACCTCCAAGTTTGCTCTATAGGGAAGGTTCCGGATCCGCTGGGTGACGACACCCTAAGGTTGGTTCCCTTGTCCCTTGTAACCACCGCTTAGCCGCTTCGCGCTTTCGGACACACCCGCTGAAAACGCGAGGGACTTAAGCGAACCACCTAGAACGGGACGACCTCGGGATGCCCCCCTCCGTCGCTCGCTCACAATTACTGAACGTCTTTGCACACACAACAAAAGAACGCTTCGGACCGGGCCTCAAACACGTGTTTTCCGATGGGTGTTGCACAAATAACACGCAGTTGTGATCGACGGCGCCCGCGTAACAGACTGAAAAACATAGAGAAATTTCTCTGGTTCCAGCCGCCTTGAAAAATCCCCGGTTTGGGCACCGCTCTCCATGGCGCTGCTGCGCCTCTGTCCCACTCGAATCGAGCAGCCGAATCCCCGCCGAATCTGTGCGGCCGCTCCTTCAGGCAAAAAGCCGAATAGTCACATGGAACACGGCTGGGAACATCGAGAACCAGGCATCGGCTACTCGCGGCTCGATCCGGATCAACCGATCGGCCGGTGTTCCAACCATCAGACGGATCGTACCGAGGACACCTCGATGTGATCGGGCGGCAATCCGGCGCGATACCGCCGAACCATGGCCTCAAACGCTTGTTCCAGGTTTCGGGCAAGCAGAGACGTATCGAACAGCGGCATCGTATGACGACGCTTTTCCAGAGTTTCCCTGATGCCGCGGAGCTTCTCGCGATCTAGCGCCAGTTCAATCGCGCGTTCTTCATATTCATCGCGAGAATGCGTGATGAGTTCGACCAATCCGAGAGCATGCAGCAGGCTGGCTGCGACCCGGCCCGCATAGGTTTCTCCGGCCAGCGTCAGCACGGGCAGGCCGGCCCAGAGAGCGTCGCCTGCGGTGGTGTGGGCATTGTACGGCAGCGCGTCCAGGAACAGGTCTGCCAGGCCGTGACGCGCCAGGTGATCCGCCGTCGAGGCAACGCGCGTCGCAAAGACCAGGCGCTGGGGATCGATGCCGCTTGCCTCGGCCGCTCTCCGCAAATTGGATTTTGCGACATCCTGGAGATCGGAAAGCCAGACGACGGAGCCGTCGACCTCCTTCAGGATGCGCATCCAGCTCCCAAAGGTCGCAGGATTGAGTTTGTAGGCGTTGTTGAAAGCGCAGAAGACGACGCCTTCGGCAGGCAATCCCTGCGCTCGCCTGTCGAGCCCGGCATGCGAGATCGCGCGTCCCTCGGCATCGTGCGGCATGAAGCAATGCGGCAGCCAGGCGACCTTCTCTGAAAAGTGCTTGCGGTCCTCGGCAGGAATGACCCGCTCGTCGGCGATCACATAATCCAGCAATCCTCCGCCGACGGTGCCGGCAAAGCCGAGATAACCTGCGAGAATTGGAGCTGGCCGCTGCGCGAGAACAGCGAGCCGCGCTCCGAGCGTATGCCCCATCAGGTCCACGAGGATGTCGATTTTGGCCGCCTTGATGCAGCCCATGATTTCATCGTCGCTCCGCTCGAAGAGATCGGTAAACTGGTCGAAGCTCCGCTCCAATCGCGCGCGCAGATCGCTGTCGTCGGTCGGGCCGATCGAGAAACCATGCGTTTCAAATCGGGTGCGATCGTGGGCCTCGAAAAGACCTGCGGCCAGATAGCTGACCGGATGGGTGCGAAAATCCCCCGACAGGTAACCGACGCGGATCTTGTCGGCCTGAACGGGAACAGCGTCGACGGATTTGCGCGCGGCAAGACCAAGCATCCTTTCGATCCAGAAATCGGCGCTTCGTCGCTGGTCCTCGGCCGATGCCGCAATCGAGAGCAGCGCAAACGGCTGACAGCCCCCCTCGCCCGCACGAATGGATGCGATCAAGCGCGTTCTTTCAGCCTCTATCTCTGTCCAGTCGCAGCAATTCAGCTTCGAATAGAGCCTCGCGCCTTCCACCCCGGGCAGGTCGCGATTGAGCGAGAACGCCCTGTCGAAGGCCGCGAACGCGTCGTCGTGGCGACGAAGGTTGGCGAAGATATTCCCTCGCCCGAACCAGGCCTCCGCCAGGTCGGACCTGATGGACAGCGCCTTGTCGTAGCCGTCGAGCGCCTCCCCGTAGCGCTTGACGTCGGCGAAAACATTGCCTCGGCCCAGCCAGGCTTCCGCCCGGTCCGGCGCGATGGAGAGCGCCTTGTCGTAGGCGGCGAGCGCATCATCGTGACGCCGCAGATCCAGGAAGACATTGCCGCGGCCGAGCCAGGCTTCGGCCGAATTCGCTTTGCTCGAGAGCACCGCGTCGTAGAGCGCGAGGGCATCGTCGTGGCGCTTGAGGGCCGTGAAGACGTTGCCGCGGCCAACCACGGCTTGGATCGAATCCGGCTTGATCGAGAGTGCTTTGCCGTAGGCCGTGAGCGCTTCGTCATAGCGCTTGAGATCCGCGTTGACGTTGCCCCGGCCAAGCCAGGCGGCCGCCGATTGAGGGGCGATGCCGAGTGCGCGGTCGTAGGACGCGTCGGCATCCGCGTAGCGCCTGAGCT
Organism: Bradyrhizobium sp. CCBAU 11361; assembly: GCF_028128935.1. Taxonomy (NCBI): domain Bacteria; kingdom Pseudomonadati; phylum Pseudomonadota; class Alphaproteobacteria; order Hyphomicrobiales; family Nitrobacteraceae; genus Bradyrhizobium; species Bradyrhizobium sp. CCBAU 11361. The sequence goes on along the minus strand of NZ_LBJZ01000180.1, from coordinate 88,793 downwards.
CGTACAGGACATTGCCCCTGCCGATCCAGCCCTCCGCCAGATCGCCCCTGATGGAGAGTGCACTGTCGTAGGCGGCAAGAGCCTCGTCGCGGCGCCCGCCACGAGCCAGCGCCGTGCCGCGGCCGAGCCAGGCTTCCACCAGTTCGGGCCTGACGGAGAGCACCCGGTCATAGGCGGCCAACGCCTCGGCATGGCGCCCGAGTTCGAGCAGCGACTTGCCCTTGTTCGCATGAGCGTCGGCGTAGTTCGGATCGAGGGCAATCGATCTGTCGAAGTCGGATATGGCCGCTTCGTATTGGCCGAGATCGTTGCAGGCTACGCCGCGGTTGTTCCAGCTCTCGCGCACATTTGGATTGAGCCGCAAGGCCCTGGTGAATTGCTCGTGCGCGAGTGCGGGCTTACCGAGCTGCTTCGCGATCAGCCCGTAATTGTAGAAGGAAACATCCGATCCCTGGTTGAGCTTGACGGCGCGCGCGATGAATGGCTCGGCCTCGGCGAACCGGTTCGTGTTCACCAGAACGATTGTCAGCAGGTTGAGCGCAGGCACATGCGACGGCTCGGACTTGATGACCCGCCTGAAGCCCTCTTCGGCCTTCTTGAGATCGCGCGCATTGAGGGCCGAGAGCGCCTCATTGAAGATTGCTGCAATGTTCTTCATCGACGGGAACACACCCCTTGCACGGCGACCCACTACGTCCACGGATCGACGTCGCGCTCAGCACCCAAACCATGCCCATATCCGCCCAATCGAGCGAAAGACCGGTGAAGTACCTCACGCCGGCTCGGTTGAACATACGCCGGACGCCATGTTTTCTCGGGCAAGGTGCAGGGGACATGGTCCATTGGGCCGGGAGGACCTCGGCAGAGCCGGATTTGACGGTTCCGGCCTCCCTTACGGCGATTCGCCGAGCTGCAAACCAGCCGCCGCGGACCATGCGGGATGGCAACGCCGGGGATGCTCCGCCCTTCAGCCCATCCGGGCAACCGAGCGCGCGGCCAATCCGCGAAAAATGGAAGATATTTCAATTGGATGCATCTGGCGGAGACGGAGGGATTCGAACCCTCGATAGGCCTTTACAAGCCTATAACGGTTTAGCAAACCGCCGCCTTCAGCCACTCGGCCACGTCTCCAACGCGCCGGGTATGCCCGACACGGCGGCGGGCTGCAAGCGGCAGAATTGGGACGAGCGGGTTTCTTTGCACATGAAAGCTCTGGCAGTGATGAAAGAAGGACGGGCGGGACTGGCTGACGCCCCGGGCCGGCGGGCCGTCGTCACGCCCGCGTAGCGGGCAGCCCTCGCGTCGGTTGGCCGGCATCGAGATTATCATGCGTGAAATCTCGGCCCGAGCGCGATAGTTTCGTGCCTCGAAGCGCGGCGGCGCGGCCGTTGTTCTCTCCGGCGAAGGCGGCTAGAGTTTTTGCACCAGTTCGCCAAAGCACAGCCCCGTCATCGGGGTCCAGAAAACCCAATCACATGTCGCAGCACAGCCGCAACAAGGGAGCTTCGGCCCCCTCCTCACTCCATCCGTCGACTGTTCTGGACCAGGCACTTGCGGCGCACCGTGCGGGCAATGTGTCGGATGCGGAGCGGGCCTACACGGCGATCCTAAAGGGAAGCAGAACGCACCCCGTCGCGCTCCACATGCTTGGGCTGTTGCACGCACAGCGCGGCAATTTCGCGGATGCCGAGCCATTGCTCAAGAAAGCTGTCCGCGTCGATCCCGGCAATCCCGACGTCCTCTTCAACTATGCCAACGTGCTGCGTGCATTGGACAAGACGGACGATGCGCTCGACTGGCTTGCGAAAGCGATTGCCCTGGCGCCGAACTTCGCCGGTGCGCATCTCAATCGCGGAGCGATCCTGATGGCACGGAAGGAGCTTCACGATGCCATCGCGGAATTTGATCGCGCCATTGCGATCGCGCCGTCGAGCGCAGCGTTCGCAAACCGAGGTAGCGCGTTTCACCAGCTCGGTCGGCTCGACGAAGCGCATGACAGCTACCAAAGGGCCGTCGAGCTCGGACCGTCGAATCCACAGAACCATTTCCTCTTGTCTGAAGTCCTTACCCAGATGGGTCGGCACGACGAAGCGATCGGAGCGCTCGAAAGAACGGTCGCGCTGGACAAGGCGTTCCCGTTCGCATTGAGCAAGCTCGTTGGTTCCAGGCGCAAGCGTGCCGACTGGCGCAATTTCGAACGTGAACAGGCCGCCCTGGACGAGGCCGTCGAAACCGGCGTGGCGGTCGACCCCTTCACCTTCTTTCATGCCTCGTCGTCTCCCGCACACCAATTGACCTGTGCGAAGACATATGTCGCCAACGTCGCCCCGGAACGGGGTGCAGCGATATCTGGAACGCCGTCACCGGCTTCCCGGCTGCGGGTCGCGTACCTGTCTGCCGATTTTTACAATCACGCCACCGCGCATTTGATGGCCGGAGTTTTCGAGGAGCACGACCGCGAGCGCTTCGAAATTAGCGCCATCTCCTACGGACCGGATGACCGCGGCGAGATGCGCGGCCGCCTGAAGGCAGCATTCGAGCGCTTCGAAGACGTCAGCCATCTTCCCGACGAGGACGTGGTCGAGCTGATACGCCAGCTCAACATCGAGGTCCTCGTCGATCTGGGAGGCTTCACCGCCGGTGCGCGGCCGAAGATCCTGGCGAGCCGGGCGGCTCCCATCCAGGTCAACTATCTCGGCTTTCCCGGCACAATGGGCGCGTCATATATCGACTACGTCATGGCCGACCGGATCGTCATCCCCGAAGGAGAGCAGAAGCATTACGCCGAGAAGGTGATTTATCTCCCCGACAGCTATCAGGCGACCGACGCGAGGCGACCGCCCCTGCCAAATGGACCGGCCCGGAGCGAGGTCGGTCTGCCGGAAGACGCATTCGTCTACTGCGCGTTCAACAGAGCGTCCAAGATCACGCCCCTGCTGTTCGATGTCTGGATGAGGCTGCTGACCAGGACCGCGGGCAGCGTCCTCTGGCTGCTTGATGGGGACCCGATCGCCAGGGAGAACCTGAGGCGTGGAGCCGTTGCGCGCGGCATCGCCGCCGACAGGATCGTGTTCGCCCCACTCGTCCCTGCCGACGAACATCTGGCGCGCCACCAACTCGCCGATCTGTTCCTGGACACATTGCCCTACAACGCCCATACCGGGGCCAGCGACGCCCTTTGGGCTGGCTTGCCGGTCCTGACCTGCCTCGGCACCGCCTTTGCGGGACGTGTTGCAGCCAGTCTCCTGAATGCGGTTGGCCTTCCTGAGCTAGTGACGCGATCGCTGGACGAATATGAGGACTTGGCGCTTCAGATCGCGCGTGATTCCGAACTTCGAACCGCCCTCAAGAGCAAGTTGGCGGCACGTCGGACCACTTGGCCTCTGTTCGAAACTGCCCGGATGGCGCGACACATCGAAAAAGCCTTCAATGAAATGTGGCGCCGCCACTACGCTGGCGAGGCGCCGGCCTCGTTTGCCGTCTAAATCTCATCATGAGGTCGCCTTGGCGTGAAGCCTCATGTCATTCCTTCCATGGGCTTCTCCGCGCATGACTGACAACGAACCGGACCTTCTAAACAACCTCATCCGGCCGGCACGGCTGACCTCGGTGGTTGATGTCGGGGCCAATCCGATCGATGGCGAGCCGCCCTACAAGGCGATGCTGCAACGAAGACTTTGTACCGTCGTTGGCTTTGAACCGCAGGACGAAGCGCTTGCAGAGCTCAATGCCCGCAAGAGCGACCTCGAGAGCTACTATCACTATGTCGTTGGGAATGGGCACAAGGCAAAGCTGCGTCTGTGCCGACTCCCGGGAATGACGAGCCTGCTGCTTCCGGATCAGAATGTGCTGTCGCATTTTGCGAAATTTTCCGAATGGGGCAGCGTGGTCAGCGAACATCCGGTCCAGACCCGCCGGCTCGACGATATTGCCGAAATCCGGGATCTGGATTTCCTGAAAATTGACGTTCAGGGCTCCGAATTAGCAATTTTCGGAAGCGGGCGGGAAAAGCTGAAGCAGGCGGTCGCCGTCCAAACGGAGGTCTCGTTTCTTTGTCTCTACAAGGACCAGCCAACATTCGGCGATATTGATGGCGAACTGCGCAAGCAGGGGTTCATTCCTCACGCTTTTACGGCCGTCAAACAGCGCATGATCGCTCCATTGAGCGACCCATCCAATCACCATGCGGCCATGAACCAGCTACTGGAGGCCGATATCGTCTACGTGCGAAACTTCATGCGGCCGGCTGCCATGACGGTCGAACAACTCAAGCATCTCGCAATGATCGCTCATCATTGCTACCGCTCGTTCGACCTTGCCGCGAACTGCGTTCACCACCTGATTGCGCGGAAGGCGATCCCCGATCAGTCGATTCACGATTACATGGCGTCGATCCAGCTTCCGCAACGCTGAACTGATTGCACGATCGCGGGACGCGTATGAGTGCGCGTCGGTCGGCTCGACGAAGCGGCCTCGTTTGCGATATCGCTGCGAGCTCGCCTTGGCGCGCAATCGCACCGACCGGTCGAAGTCCAGTTCCCCGGGTCGGGGTGAATCGCTCAGTGGGTGGAAACCCACGCCCTCGCCTCGCGCTGAGCGGCCGAAATGTCGGCGTCCGACATCTGCCCGGCGACTTCCTGGCGCAGCGCCACGGCGTCCTTGCGGCCCTTCAGGGCGGCGAGGTTGAACCATTTGTGCGCGGCGACGAGATCGACGAGGCCGGCGCGGCCGCTCGCCCAATAGATCCCGCGCTCGAACAGCACGTCCGACAGCGCGCTCGCGTCGATCGGCGTCGCGGTCTCCAGATCGAAAGTACCCTGAAACATAACGCATCCCCTGTTTTCTTGTGCCGCCTCGTTCCCCCGAGCGCGGCTCCCGTCCAACTCTGATTTGCGTGATCCCTTCTGGGATCATGCGCCGTTCAACTCTCCCCATGCCGTTTGCCGGCTTGTTGAAGGCGATGATGGCGGGCAAATTTGAATGGCAGTTTAAGTATCGCGATGAAGCAGACGTAAACGCGGGCCGCCGGCGCCCGCATGGAGAATGCAAAAAGCCTCCGTTTTGCAGGCACTTCTGCAATTCGTCAGATTCGGTTTACCTTGGGATTTTCGGACAACGATAACCATCACGCGCGGTGGCGGGGCGCTGCGGCGTACATTCCGCCACTCATTGTCGTCACCCGCGACCCGGCCACGCCGGGGCTTTTCGGTCCTGGGACGCCGAAGCTTCGGCCAACGGCGGGCGGGTGACCCGGTACTCCGGAGAGGCCAGTCATCTATCAAGAGCCGCGGCGTACTGGATCGCCGGTCGGAACCGGGCGATGGGTCCGCAAATGCGGAAACGGCGCTCGGACGCCGCGCAACGGCAAGACCGCAGCCATCGCCTGCCCCAAGGCAATGCACAGCGGCAGCGCGGCCGCGTCGCGATCAGATCGGCAATGTCGGGAAAAGGAATGCCGGCAATACCCCGGCCTCAAGGGAACGAGGGCGTCGGCGAACACGTCAGGACCAGATTCCACTTTGACCGCGAGGCCACTCGTGAAATTGCAGAACCGAAAGAATCAGCCCCGCACCGAACGAAGAAAACTTGTTTCTTCTGCCGGACCGTGAAGAGAACGATCCGACCGTTGACCTGATGTCTCGCCGACACCCTCTATCGTCGACCAGAGCCTTCTAGGAGGCGCTGATGACGTGCCGGCTGTCTAGCAGCCGGCAACTTCAGAAGTCGAAGTTACTTCTTCTTCTTCGCGACCTTGCGGGTCTTCTTCGCAGTCTTCTTCACTGCGCTCTTCGCCTTCTTCGCCTTCTTCGCTTTCTTGGCCATGTTGCCCTCCGATGTGTGAGATGGCTTTAATCGCTGCGTGCACTCGGGGATCGAGATGCACACTCATCCCGAATACACCAACACGACGAAAAAAACAGCTTCTCGCTTAAAGAAGTGTTGACGCAGCAAGGCGCGTGCGCTTGGCCGGCGCGACGCAAGCACACTGCATGACGCGTTCGCTCGATCGCGGAGAGTGGGCGCATCATCGGTGTTTGCGAGAGTATTGATTGCAAGAAAACACTATGCAGAAAGTATTTTCCTGCACTCACGCATTGCGCATGACCGGCGCGCTGACGCGTGTCGCGACGCGCGGGATCGCCTCGCGAAGGCGTTTCGCGGACTCTGAGTCGCAGATTTTGGCAACGAAAATATTTTCATGCTTAACGGCGCGAGCGCTCGTCGGAGCGTGTGCAAGCCGCCGTTTTGCGCGAATCGCGTGACGGCGATTCGGTCGCCTCGGAGCTGTCGATCGGGATGAAGTTTGCCGCCGAGGACGCGCGCGAGCGTCGCATCGCGAACCGAAGGCGAGGTGACGAAGCGTCTCCGTCACCTCGTCCGAACGCGTGAGGCTAGACGCCGAGCTTGGACTTGAGCAGCTCGTTGACGCTTTGCGGGTTGGCCTTGCCGCCGGACGCCTTCATCACCTGGCCGACGAACCAGCCGAGCGACTGCGGCTTGTCCTTGACCTGCGCGGCCTTGTCGGGATTGGCCGCGATGATGTCGTTGACCACCTTCTCGATCGCCGAGAGGTCGGTGACCTGCTTCATGCCGCGGCTTTCCACCAGCGCGCGGGGATCGCCGCCCTCCTGCCAGACGATCTCGAACAGATCCTTGGCGATCTTGCCGGAGATCGTGCCCTCGCCGATCAGGTCGATGATCCCCGAGAGCTGCTCGGCGCTGACGGGAGAGCCCGTAATATCCCGGCCTTCCTTGTTGAGACGGCCGAACAGCTCGTTGATCACCCAGTTCGCCGCCGTCTTGCCGTCGCGGGCACGGTTGCCGAGCCTGTCGAGCACGGTCTCGTAGAACACCGCGCTCTCGCGCTCGGCGACCAGCACGCTCGCGTCGTAGGCCGACAGGCCGAAATCGGCGACGAAGCGCGTTTTCTTCTGGTCCGGCAGCTCGGGCAGCTTTGCCTTCAGCTCGTCGACGAGGTCTTGCGAGAACTCCAGCGGCAGCAGATCGGGATCGGGGAAGTAGCGGTAGTCATGCGCCTCTTCCTTCGACCGCATCGAGCGCGTCTCGCCCTTGTTGGGGTCGTAGAGCCGCGTTTCCTGGTCGATCTGCCCGCCGTCCTCGAGGATCTCGATCTGGCGCCGCGCCTCGTACTCGATCGCCTGTCCGATGAAGGTGATCGAGTTCATGTTCTTGATCTCGCAGCGGGTGCCGAGCGGCGCGCCCGGCTTGCGCACGGAGACGTTGACGTCGGCGCGCAAGGATCCCTTCTCCATGTCGCCGTCACAGGTGCCGAGATAGCGCAGGATCGAGCGCAGCTTGGTCACATAGGCCTTGGCCTGCTCGGCATCGCGGATGTCGGGCTTGGAGACGATCTCCATCAGCGCCACGCCGCAGCGGTTGAGATCGACAAAGGACATGGTCGGCGACTGGTCATGCAGCAGCTTGCCTGCATCCTGCTCCAGATGCAGCCGCTCGATGCCGATGGTGGCCGTCTTGCCGCCGTCCAGCTCGACGACGACCTCGCCCTCGCCGACGATCGGCGACTTGTACTGGCTGATCTGATAACCCTGTGGCGAGTCCGGATAGAAATAGTTCTTGCGGTCGAACACCGAGCGCAGATTGATCTTTGCGTTGAGACCGAGCCCGGTCCGGACAGCCTGCCTGACGCATTCCTCGTTGATCACGGGCAGCATGCCCGGCATCGCGGCGTCCACCAGCGACACGTGGCTGTTCGGCTCGCCGCCGAACGTGGTGGAGGCACCCGAGAACAGCTTCGAGTTCGACGTCACCTGGGCATGGATCTCCATGCCGATGACCATCTCCCAGTCGCCGGTTGAGCCTTTGAGCAGTTTGTGAGGTGTCGCGTCAGCGTTCATGGCGAAGATATCGTTCTGTGCTGGAGGATGCGGGTCGGACCCCGGCCGGGCGGGAGCTACCACGCTAACTAATTAAGCCGGGGCGGAAAGCGATGCAACCTGGGCCCCCGCTCCCCGATCGGCCGAATTGGGCGTGAAACTGCACGCAATCCGTGCCATGACAACCGTAAATGGATCGAGGCGGGAGGGACATGATGGGCGAGCTATCGCTCCGGATGACTGACGGGACGCATATCGTTGTGCCGGCCACGCTCGGCGCCATCACAACCTATGTCATCCTCGAGCAGGAATCGTGGTTCGAGAAGGAGACGGCGTTTCTCGCAAGCTGGTTAAAGCCGGGCATGACCGTGCTCGACATCGGGGCCAATCTCGGCGTCTACAGCCTGCCGATGGCGCGGCTGCTCGCGCCTCATGGCCAGGTGTTCGCCTATGAACCAGCCAGCGAGCCGCGCCGCCTGCTCGCGCTCAGCAAGGCCAAGAACGAGGCCACCAACCTGCACGTCGTCGCCGCCGCGCTGTCCGACGGTGAGCGCGAGGGTCAGCTGGTGCTGGGCAGCTCCAGCGAGCTCAACTCGCTGCAAGGCAGCGGTCCCAGCGAAAACGTTCAGATCACGTCGCTCGACGCCGAGCAGAAGTCAAGGAACTGGGGCGCCATCGACTTCGTCAAGATCGACGCTGAAGGAGAGGAAGAGCGCATTCTGGCCGGCGCGCAGGCATTTTTCTCCGAGCACTCTCCCCTGGTGATGTTCGAGATCAAAGCCGGCGAGAAGCACAACGACGGCCTGCCGGCAGCGTTCGCCAGTCTCGGCTTCGGCATCTACCGGCTTCTCGGCGGCGCACCCGTCTTGGTACCGGTCAAGATCGGCGAGCCGCTCGATCCCTACGAGCTCAACCTGTTCGCAGCCAAACCCGAGCGCGCCGCAGCACTCGCAGGCGAGGGTTTCCTGATCGAGACCATTCCGGTGTGGGAGCCCGACGACACCGCACGCGACTGGGCGCTTGCGCAGTTCAAGGCGCAATCCTTTGCGCCGATTTTCAATGCGCTGCCCGGCGGCGCCGCGGCTCAGGACCCGATCTATCGCGACGCTCTTGCCGGCTATGCGATCTGGCGCTCCCAGGAGCACGCATGGCCTCAGCGTTACGCGGCGCTGAAGTTCGCTTGCGATACGCTCGGCGCGCTCTGTCAGCAGCAAGCTTCGCTGTCGCGCCTTTCGACGCTCGCCCGCATCGCCTCGGACATCGGCAACCGCACGATGGCCGTCAACGCACTGCGGTTCGTGGCGGAGGTGCTCAAGGGCGGCAAAGGCCGCATCCTGGAACCATTCTGGCCGGCAAGTCAGCGGTTCGACCATCTTGCGCCTGGGGACAACGTCGTCGGCTGGTTCGTGGCTGCAGCGCTCGAGCGGTTCGAACAGCTCGCGTCGTTCTCCTCGTGCTTTGCACCGCCTTCCGTCGACCTCGACTGGCTGGCAAAGCAGCCGCTGGTTGCCACCGAGATCGAACGCCGCCGTGTTCTCCAGCGGGCACGCGCAGGTCAAAAGGTCGCGGTCCCATCGCGTCTGCGCAAGGCGGCGCCGGATCATCTCAACGCCGCGGCCTGGCGCGCCGGCGTAGTGCCCAACACGAGCCTGTGAAGGCTCAGGCGCGCCCCGTTTCGAGCAGCGCCGCCGCGATCCGCTGCCACTCCGCTTCCAGTGAATCCTTTGCCGCCGGCTGGCCGGCCTGGCGGTACCAGTAGCCGGCGTTGCCGAGATCGCCTTCGACGCGGTGCAGATAGGCGTGCACCCAGGCGGCCTCGCGGCTGCTCTCGTCCTGGACGATCTTGTGGGCGCGGTCCCAGTCGCCCTTCGCCGCCCACCAGAGACCGGCGAGCGGCGCGTTCAGGTCCGGCGCCGGCGCTGCGCCGTCGAGGCTCGCGATGAACGCGGCGACATTCACCACCACCTCGCGGGCGTGAAGCGGCCGGCGGCCTGCTCGATCACCTCGCCGAGCGAGAACAGCGTCTCCTCGTCGAAGGGACGGCCGATCAATTGCAGGCCGAGCGGAAGGCCCTGCGCGTCCTTGCCGGCGGGCACGGCGATGCCGGGCAGCCCCGCCATGTTCACCGTCACCGTGAATATGTCGTTGAGATACATCTCGACCGGGTCGGCGCCGCCCTTCTCGCCGATGCCGAAGGCCGCCGACGGCGTCGCCGGCGTCAGGATCGCGTTGACGCCCTTGGCGAAGCAATCCTCAAAATCCTTCTTGATCAGCGTGCGCACCTTCTGGGCGCGAAGATAATAGGCATCGTAATAGCCGGCCGAGAGCACGTAGGTGCCGATCATCACGCGGCGACGCACTTCGGCGCCAAAGCCTTCGGCGCGGGTGTTCTCGTACAGCTCGATGATGTTCTTAGCCTGCTCGCGCAGGCCGTAGCGCACGCCGTCATAGCGCGCGAGGTTCGAAGATGCCTCCGCCGGCGCCACGATGTAATAGGCCGGCAGCGCGTATTTGGTGTGCGGCAGCGACACCTCGACGAGCTCGGCACCGGCCGCCTTCAGCCAGGCCGCGCCCTCGCTCCACAGCTTCTCGATCTCGGCCGGCATGCCGTCGAGACGATATTCCTTGGGGATGCCGATCTTGATGCCCTTCACGGACTTGCCGATCGCGGCCTCATAGTCCGGCACGGGAATGTCGACCGACGTCGTGTCCTTCGGATCGTGCCCGGCCATCGAGCGCAGCAGCATCGCGCTGTCGCGCACGCTGCGTGCAATGGGACCGGCCTGGTCGAGCGAGGAGGCGAAGGCGACGATGCCCCAGCGCGAGCAGCGACCGTAGGTCGGCTTGATGCCGACGGTCGCGGTGAACGCCGCCGGCTGGCGGATCGAGCCGCCGGTGTCGGTCGCGGTCGCGCCCATGCACAGCAGCGCCGCCACGGCCGAGGCCGAACCACCGGACGAGCCGCCCGGCACCAGCGTCGTGTTGCTGCCGTCACGCCGCCACGGATTGCCGACGGGACCGAAGCACGAGGTCTCGTTGGCCGAGCCCATCGCGAACTCGTCATTGTTGAGCTTGCCGAGCATCACCGCGCCGTCGCGCCAGAGCTGCGAGGTGATGGTGGACTCGTAGGTCGGCACGAAATTGCCGAGGATCTTCGAGCACGCCGTGGTGCGCACGCCCTTGGTCGCGAACAGGTCCTTGATGCCCAGCGGGATGCCGGCGAGCGGGCCGCCCTCACCCTTGGCGATCTTCTCGTCCACGGCCTTCGCCATGTCACGCGCCTGGTCGGGCGTCTCCATCACGAAGGCATTGAGCACGCGCGCGGCTTCGATCGCGGACAGATGCGCGTCGGTCAGCTCGAGTGACGTGAAAGTCTTGGCCGCGAGACCCTTGCGGGCCTCGGCGAGCGTCAGCGATGTCAAATCGGTCATTTATTGATCGGGCTGCAGAAGAACGGAGACAGGGTTTTGTCGTTGGCCGGATCGTCCTTCTTGGCGGCCGCTTTCGCGGCGGCCTCGATCTCGTCGAGCACGGCATTGACGGCGACGTTGGGATCGGCAGCCTTGCCCTGCCGCTCCATCTTGTCGAGATAGTTCATGTAGGCCTGGTAGGCCTTCTCATCGTCGCAAAGCAGGCACATCGGACAACGTCCTGAATTAGAGACTTACTCGACGACCTTCGGCACCAGGAAGAAGTGACCTTCGGTCGCGGGCGCGTTGGCAACGATATCGTCGGCGACCTCGCCGTCGTTGACCACGTCCTGCCGCTTCTTCATCTGCATCGGGGTGACCGAGGTCATGGGCTCCACGCCCTCGACATTGACCTCCGAGAGCTGCTCGACAAAGGCGAGCATGGCGTTGAGCTCGCCCTGCAGATGCGGAACCTCGTCCTCGGAAACCGCGATGCGCGCCAGATGCGCGATGCGGCGGACGGTAGTGGCGTCGACGGACATTATATAAGGCCTCTCACGGCAAAACCTAACCGCCGTATAGCAGAGGCCGCTTTTGCGCCGCAACCGGCGCTCCCGCCTATCTCCCGCCTATCCAGCGAGCGCCTTAAGGCGAGCCAAGGCCGATTTGGCCAGATCCCGGGTCAATTCGGCCGCGGGGACCTCGCGGCCCAGGGCGATGGCCTGGCCGGCCCAGAGATTGGTGAAATCCACCCTGCCCTGCTTTTCGGCAGCCGCCTTGAGCGGCCCCAGTGCGGTCGCGGCATGGGGAAAGGGAGGCGCATCGGGCGAGATCGGACCGGCCTCGCGCATCAGGCGGTTCTGCACGCCCCGCGCCGGACGGCCGGTCATGACATTGGTGATGACGGTGGAATCGTCCCGCGCTTCGGCGAGCGCCTTGCGGCCGCCCGCGCTGACCTTGGATTCCGGGCAGCGCAGATACGCGCTGCCGATCTGCACACCGGAGGCACCGAGCGCAAAGGCCGCGGCAAGGCCGCGCCCGTCGGCGATGCCACCGGCCGCGATCACCGGCACATTCACGGCATCGGCGACCTGCGGCACCAGTGCGAAGGTGCCGGGCTGCTCGGCAATCTTGTCGGTCAGGAACATGCCGCGATGGCCGCCCGCCTCGGCGCCTTGCGCGATCACCGCGTCGGCACCGTGCTGCTCGAGCCAGACCGCTTCCTTCACCGTCGTGGCGGAGGAGATGACGAGACAGCCGGCCGCCTTGACGCGCTTGAGCAACGCTTGCTCCGGCAGACCGAAATGGAAGCTGACGACCTCCGGCTTCAGCTCCTCGACGACCTCGCAGAAGGCTGCGTCGAATGGCGCACGGTTGGCCGCGGCGATCGGCGCCGCCGGATCGAGGCCATGCTCAGCGTAATAGCCGGCGAGCCGCTGCTTCCACCGCGCTTCGGCATCGGTCGTGAGATCGACCGGCGTGTGGCAGAAGAAGTTCATGTTGACCGGCGCCTTCACGCGCTGGCGGATGAGACCAACCTGCTCGCGCGCCTTCTCCGCCGAGATCATCGCGCAGGGCAGCGACCCCAGCGCCCCGCCTTGCGCAGCCGCGATCACCAGCTCCGCATCCATCACTCCGGCCATCGGCGCCAGCACGATCGGGAATTCGGTCTTGAAGAGATCGATCAGTCGACGGTCAGGCCACATGGTTCTTGCCTCATGTTCGCTCTTCCCTCTCCCCTTGTGGGAGAGGGTGGATCGCCGCGCAGCGGCGAGACGGGTGAGGGGTTTGCATCCGCGGAGACAGACCCCTCATCCGGCGCGGATTGCATCCGCGCCACCTTCTCCCACAAGGAGAGAAGGAAAAGAAGAAACCGAATTGCGCCGGCCAGCAAGATGCTGCTCGGCTTCGGTCGCGATCCGCTCGACGATCTCTGCCGCGGGTGGGATATCATGGATCAGGCCGACGGCCTCGCCCGCGATCACCGCGGCGACGTCGAAATTGCCGGCCGCCTTTGCCGCGGCATACTCCGCCGCGACCGTGGCGACATTCTGCATCAGCTCGACCTCGCGCCCGATCCAGCGCCTGGCGTGGTCGTTGACCAGGCACCGGCCGGTAAACGGCGCCGGCCAGACATTGTTGCGTGACAGGTCGAAGATGATGCCGCGCACGGTCGAGCCGCTGCTTGCCGCGCAGATGCGCCGCTTGGCCTCCTCGGCGCCGTCGGCCTCCTCGCTCGCATAGAAGCGCGTTCCGAGCAGCACGCCGCTCGCGCCCAGCATCATCATGGCGGCGAGACCGCGCCCGTCGGCGATGCCGCCGGCCGCCACCACAGGCACACGGCCCGCCGCGAGATCGACGATGGCAGGCACGAGATCGATGCTGGTGCGTGACGCGCCGTGACCGCCCGCCTCCGTTCCCTGCGCGACCAGGATATCGGCGCCGGCGTCGAGCGCCTGCCGCGCCATCGCCTCGTCCTGCACCTGGCAGATCAGGCGCGCTCCCGCGGATCTGATCTTTGGTACGAACGGCGCGGGATCGCCGAAGGACAGCATGATCGCGGATGGTCTGGCGGCGAGCACAATGTCGAGCAGCTCGGGCCGCTTGGCGAGGCTCCAGGTGATGAAGCCGACACCGAACGGCGCACGCAGGCCGGCGAGCTTTGCGGTCTCCCGCTCCAGCCACGCCCTCTCGCCGTAGCCGCCGCCTAGAATGCCGAAGCCACCTGAGCGGCTGACGGCGGCCACCAGACGGCTGCCCGCGACGACATCCATCGGCGCCAGCAAGATGGGATGCCTGATCTCCAGCAAGCTCGTCAGCGGCGTCGCAATGGACATGGTTTCTCCCCGATCTGGACAGCGAGGGTAAGCGCGATTAGCATTCTCGAAAAATGAATTGTTGTGAACGCTGCCATCACAAAAGCGGAACGACGCCATGGAACTCAGCGATATCCAGACCTTCGCCGCCGTCGCCCGTACCGGCGGCATCACCCGCGCGGCCGAGGAGCTCAACACGGTGCAGTCAAACGTCACCCAGCGCGTGAAGGCGCTGGAGGCGGAGATCGGCACGCCGCTGTTCGAACGCCACAGCCGCGGCATGACGCTGACCGGCGCCGGCAAGCGCCTCCTGCCCTACGCGCAACGGATGGCCGCGCTATCGCGCGAGGCCGTGCTCGCCGCACGCGACGACGGCGAGCCGAAGGGACCGCTGGCGATCGGTTCGATGGAAACGACGGCCGCCGTGCGGCTGCCGCCGCTGCTGGCCGATTTCCACCGCCGCTTCCCGGCCGTGCGCCTCTCCTTGCGCACGGCGACGACGGCCGACCTCGTCGCTGGCGTGCTCGAAGGCACGCTCGACGGCGCCTTCGTCGCAGGTCCCATCGCGCATGCCGACCTCACCGCGACCAGCGCCTTCCGCGAAGAGCTGGTGCTGGTCAGCGCGCGGCGCTGGAGCTCACTTGCGGAGCTGCGCGCCGGCACGCCGGAGTCCGGTCCGACGGCGCTGGTGTTCCGCACCGGCTGCACCTATCGCCAGCGGCTTGAGCAGATCTTCGTCGAGTTCGGCTGGCCGTCGGCCGCACGCTTCGAGCTCGGCACGCTCGACGGCATGATCGGCTGCGTCGCCGCCGACATGGGCGTGACGCTGCTGCCGCGCACGGTGGTCGAGCGCAGCGCGATGAACGGCAGCGTGTCGATCCACCCGCTGAGCACCTCGCACGCGCGCGTCGAGACGCTCTTCATCCAGCGCGGCGCCGGACATCAATACAGCGCGCTTCAAGGCTTTGCGGCCTGCCTGAAGACGGATGACGACGTCATCGCGGCCTGACGCAGGCGCGGGTGTTCCACCGCACGAAATTCACTGTCACAAATCTGTCGTACTTGAATCGATCAAGCGGCGCGCAGCTGATGCTGCGTTCAGCCGTCGCAGCGCGGCACATCGAAAAGCTTTGAAGGCCGTGGATTTTCTACGTTAGGATGCGCGACTAGCCAGCGCAAAAACCATAACGAAGCCAAAACATCGGGAGGACTATCGATGCGCAATACGCTCGTGTTGTGCTGTGTCGCTGCGTTGTCGGCGACGATCGAAACAGCAAGCGCACAGGACTGGACCAAATCGAAATGGGGGCCGAACGACGAGATCGGCGCCGCCAACTACATGACGCCCGAACTCGTGGTGAAAGCGGCATCGCTGGTGAAGACCGGCAAGACCTACGCACTCGGCATTCCCGTCACGTCCAGCACGCCGGCCTATCCGCCGCGCACCTTCAAGATCACCGTGGTGCAGCCGGGACAGGCCGGCAGCCCGGGTCTCGGTCCCAACAAGGCCACCTACAATGACGACATTCTCGACACCTGGGTCGGCATCGGCAGCCAGCTCGACGGGCTCGGCCATCTCGGCGTCGAGCACGTCTATTACAACGGCAACAAGCTCGCCGATTTCGCCGACCCGAACGGGCTGAAGAAGCTCGGCATCGAGAAGGTGCCGCCGATGGTCACGCGCGGTGTGCTGCTCGACATGGCCGCCTATTTCAAAACCGACGTGGTGAAGGAAGGTACCGCCTTCAACGTCAAGGAGATCGAGGAAGCCGCCAAGCAGCAGAACGTCGAGATCCGCCAGGGCGACGTCGTCATCTTCCACACCGGCTGGCTCAGCCTGATCGGCAAGGACGACAAGCGCTACTCCGCCGGCGAGCCGGGTCTCGGCGTCGAAGGCGCGAAATACCTGACCGGCAAGGGCGTCGTCGCGATCGGCGCCGACACCTGGGCGCTCGAGGTGCTGCCGTTCGAGTCCAAGAACGTGTTCGAGGTGCACCAGATCCTGCTCGCCATGAACGGGACCTACATTCTCGAGAACATGGACACCGCCGCGCTCGCTCGCGACAAGGGCTATGAATTCCTGTTCGTGCTCGGACAGCCGCGCTGGACCGGCGGCGTGCAGGCGATGATCAACCCGATCGCGATCCGCTGACCTGAGACCCGGGCGAGGAACTTGCGGCAGGTCCCTCGCCCGCCCCTTCCGTCAGCGCGGCCTTAGATGCCACCGCCGCAATGCAACCACGGCCCAAATCGCCTCGACCAGGCCGAACGGCCAGGCGCCCTTCAGGAAGCCGTAGGCGGAGCCCAGCGCACAGGACATCGCAAACAGCAGCACGAACCAGTGGCTGCGGTCCTCCATGGCATAGCAGACCAGCATCGCCGTCACGGCAAGCAGGCCGAATAGTGTCAGTGCATCCATTGTTACCGGTTCACCCCGCAGCGCGACGCGTGTTATGCGCTAACGCCATGCCCGCTCTTATCCTGCCCCTCGTCGATGCTGCAACCCACTGGCCCGAACGCGGAGGGCTGATCGGCCTTGATCTGGGCACCAAGACCATTGGTGTTGCCGTGTCCAATCCGGACCGGCGGCTGGCGACCGGCGTCGAGACCATTCAGCGCAAGCAATTCAAGCAGGACGCGGCGCGGCTCCTGGCGATTGCGACCGAGCGCAAGGTGGTCGGCTTCGTGCTCGGCCTGCCCATCAACATGGACGGCAGCGAGGGCCCGCGCGCGCAATCGACCCGCGCCTTCGCCCGCAACCTCGCCAATCTCACCACGCTCCCCATCGGTCTCTGGGACGAGCGGCTATCGACCGCGGCGGTCGAACGCGAATTGATCGGCATGGATGTCAGCCGCGCCAAGCGCGCCGAGGTGATCGACGAGCACGCCGCGATCTTCATCCTGCAAGGCGCGCTTGACCGTCTCGCCAATTTGCGCACCGGAAACGGCTGACTCGATGGCCGTCGTGATCGCGGCGCTGCTGCCGGTCTTCATCCTCATCGTGCTCGGCGTCGTGCTCCGGCACAGCCTGATGCGGCTCGACACGCAATGGCACGGGCTGGAGCGGCTGACCTATTTCGTGCTGTTTCCGATGCTGCTGATCCAGACGCTGGTGAAGGCCGACCTTTCCAAGGTACCGGTCGCCGGCGTCGGCGGCGCGCTGCTGCTGTCGGCGCTGGCGGTGTCGCTGCTCTGCCTCGCGCTGCGCCCTGCGCTGGCGCGGCTCGACATCGACGGCCCCGCCTTCACCTCGATCTTCCAGGGCGCGACGCGCTGGCAGACCTATGTGGCGCTCTCCGTCTCCGCCAACATGTTCGGCGATGTCGGGCTGGCGCTGGCATCCGTGGCGATGGTCGCGATCATTCCGCTCGTCAACGTGTTCAGCGTCGCGGTGCTGGCGCATTACGCCGCGCCGGAAAAGCAGTCCGCGCGCGCGATCGTGACGACGGTGATCCGCAATCCCCTGATCTGGGCCTGCGCGATCGGGCTCGTCGTCAACATTGTCCATCTGCCGCTGCCGAAGATCTGGCATGAGGTTGCGGACGCGCTGAGCCGGTCATCCCTTGCGATCGGGCTGCTCGTCACCGGTGCGGGCCTGCATCTCAAAGGCCTCCTGCGTCCCAGCCTGAGTGCGACGATCGGCGTCGCCTTCAAGCTGGTCCTGATGCCCGTGCTGGCGCTGGCGCTTGCGGCCTGGTTCGGGCTATCGGGCAACAGTCTGGCAATCGTCGCGATCTGTGCGGCGGTGCCGACCTCCCCCAGTGCCTATGTGCTGGCTCGCCAGATGGGCGGCGATGCGCCGCTGTTGGCGCAGATCATCACGCTACAGACCATCCTGGCGGCGGTCACGATGCCGATTGCGATCGCGCTCGTGGCCTGAGGCTCGTCATTGTGGGCGCCTCCCTCTCCTCGTCATTGCGAGGAGCTCGCGACAAAATTGCGAAGCAATTTTGCGCTGATGCGACGAAGCAATCCAGAATCCCTCCGCGGAAAGATTCTGGATTGCTTCGCTTGCGCTCGCAATGACGGGATGTGGGGGCAACCGCCCTCAGCCGCCCAGCCACATCGTCAGCACCACCGCGGTCATGTTGTTCAGCGCGTGCAGCACGATCGTGAGCCAGAGCGAATTGGCGCGATAGCGCATGTAACCGAACCACAGGCCAATGGTGAAGACCTCGGCGAGGAAGTACATGTCGTATTGAAGATGCACGACCGTCCACACCAGCGACGACAGGATGATCGCGCCGGGCACGCGCAGGAAGCTCGCCGACCAGCCGCGATAGAGGAAGCCGCGTGCCAGCACCTCTTCCGACATCGGCGCCGCCACGCTGAAGGCGAACAGCAGCAGGATGGCCGCGCCCTTGTCGCGGCCCGATTTCAACAGGTCGGTCATGAAGCCCGGTGTCGCCTCGCGGCCGAGGCTTCGCGACATCGTCTCCCAGGCCACCACGACGAGGATAAGCCCGACCACGCCGAACAGAAGCTGCTTCCAGGACGGCCAATGCAGCGCGAGATAGTCGACGAAGGAGGCCTTCTTGATGCGGATGGCGAGCCATACCGCCGCCAGCGTCGCCGGCAGGCCCATGATGACCGACAGCGCGAGCGCTGCCGGCTCCCGGCCGACCGACTGGATCGAGGCCATGTCGATCGGAAGGCCGCGCAGCGCGGCCAGCAGCAGGATCGCCCCGACCTGGCCGACGAACATCGCGACGAAGATGAGAAGGCCCCACAGCGCCGTGCCGAAGAACTTCCAGACGCGCGGCGCGGGATCCGCGGGCGTCATGATCAGTGGCGGATGCTCGGGATTGAGGGAGTCCATCAGGGGGCTTTCGTCAGGAGCAGCGAAACATCGGAAGGTCGTCATGCCCGGGCTTGTCCCGGGCATCCACGTTCTTCATGCCGCGCAGCAAGACGTGGATGGCCGGGTCAAGCCCGGCCATGACGGAATGGAGAGAGCTCGTCCCTTTCAAGGCAGCGCCCTCTCCAGCAGCGCGCGCACGTCACCGCTCTCAAGCTCGACCGCGCCGTACATACTGGCGTGGTTCGCGGCGAGGCGCGTGGCCGCGAACAATTCGGCATGGCGCGGCGACACGCCGTTGAGCGCCGCGGCCGCGGCAAGCAGCGCCAGCTTCTCGACCGCGAGCCGCGCGACGCGCTCGCCGTCGGCGCGGCGGAAGGTCTTGCCGATGAACGCCGCCGCCTCGCCTGCCCCCGGCAGACCTTTGGTCTCGGCGGCAAGCGATTGCAGCACCGCCGTCGCCGCCTCCGGCTCGCGCGACAGCGCGCGCAGCACGTCGAGGCACATCACGTTGCCCGAGCCCTCCCAGATCGCGTTGACCGGCGACTCCCGGTAGTGGCGCGCCAGAATGCCGTCCTCGACATAGCCGTTGCCGCCCAGGCACTCCATCGCCTCGTAGAGGAAGGCGGGCGCGCTCTTGCAGGTCCAGTATTTGATCGCGGGCGTGAGCAGCCGCATATAGGCGGCCTCCGCCGCATCGTGCGGGGTGCGGTCGAAGGCGCGGCAGAGCCGCATCACCAGGGCGACGCTGGCCTCCACATGCAGCGCCATGTCCGACAGCACCGCCTGCATCAAGGGCTGATCGGCCAGATGCTTCTGGAACACGCTGCGGTGACGCGCATGATGCAGCGCATGCGCGAGCCCCGAGCGCATCAGGCCGGTGGAGGCAATCGCGCAATCCTGCCGCGTCAGCTGCACCATCTGGATGATGGTGCGGATGCCCTTGCCCGCCTCGCCGACCGCTTGCGCATAAGCGCCGACGAACTCGACCTCGGAGGACGCATTGGAGCGGTTACCGAGCTTGTCCTTCAGCCGCTGGAACTGGATCGCATTGACCGACCCGTCGGGCGCAAAGCGCGGCATGAAGAAGCAGGTCAGCCCCTCGTCGGCCTGCGCCAGAACCAGGAACGCATCGCACATCGGCGCCGACATGAACCATTTGTGGCCGGTGACGCGATAGGCGTCGCCGTCGCGCACCGCGCGCGTCATGTTGGCGCGCACGTCGGTGCCGCCCTGCTTCTCGGTCATGCCCATGCCGAGCGTCATGCCGCGCTTGTCCCACCACGGCGCGAATGTCGGATCGTAGCTCCTGGTCGACAGCACCGGCATCACGCGCGCCAGCAGATCCGGCTGCATCGCCAGCGCGGCGACGGAGGCGCGCGTCATCGTGATGGGACAGAGATGCCCGGTCTCGACTTGCGAGGCGATGTAGAATTTTGCGGCGCGGATGACCTCGGCGGCATCGCCCGCAGGCTTCCCCTCCGCCGTCCAGGTCGAATTGTGCACGCCCGCATGCGCGCTGTGCGCCATCAGCTCGTGATAGGCGGGATGAAACTCGACCTGGTCGCGGCGATTACCCTTGGCGTCGAAGCTGCGCAGTTTGGGGGTGTTCTCGTTCGCCGCGCGCCCGCGATCGGCCATCGCGGCCGAGCCCCAGTGCTTGCCGAACTCGGACAGCTCCCGCTCCGCCGTAGCGCCCCCATTCGCCTTGACCGCCTCGACCAGCGGCCGGTCCACGGCAAACAGATCGACATCCCAAAACGGCGGCGATTGGTTGAAAACCTCGTGAGTTGCGAAGCTGGGCTGGGTCATCTTGCTTCCCCGGCGCGGAATCAGTTCCGCCGCGGCTGGATCGGGAAATCATAGGCCGCCCCGCCTGCCCCCGGCAGCGAAAAATGCCACCACTCCTTCGAATAGTTCACAAAGCCTTGCTTGGCCATCGCAGCCACCAGCCGCTTGCGCCAGGCGCGTTGGTCGGGTGTGATCGACGGTGCTGCGGTATGGCCCTTCGTGTCCGTACAGTCGTAGCCGGTGCCCATGTCCACGCTGCCCTCCGGTGGCCGCGCCTCGACCGGTGCCGTGCAGTCGGCATAGGTTTTCGACGGATCATATTTGCCGGAGTTGTCGGCTTTGAGATCGACCAAGGTGAGATCGAGCGCCGCACCCGTCGAATGCTGCGAGCGGCTTGCGATGTAGCCGAGGCGAAACAGCTCGGTCTTGGGAATCCTGGGATTGTAGCGCTGCTCGGCGGCCGTCTCGCGGCCGTTCTGCGACCACGCGACCATGTCGAGCGAGGCCCGCGCCGGCCGGTAGCAGTCGAGCATCTTGAGCGACAGGTTTTGCGCGGCGAGGTCCTGCTGGACCGCCTTCAACCGCAGCCCCACCTCGCGCTTCACCACGCACTCGCCGGCGCCGTAGCCCGCGAGCGGACGGCCGACGAAATTGTTGGATGTGGCGTAGCGGATGTCCTGGATGATGGTTGGATCGATGTCGCGCAAATAGCCGAAGCCGCCGGGGAGCGACTGGGCTGAAGCGGATGAGATTGAAGCGATCGCTAAAAGTGCGATCAAAATTGATTTGGCCGAGCGCATCCAAACTTCCCTGTCATTCCGGGGCGATGCGAAGCATCGAACCCGGAATCTCGAGATTCCGGGTCTGGCGCTTGCGCGCCATCCCGGAATGACGGTGTACCAGACTCCTCAGGGGATAACTCCCCGCCCCGGCATTGGCCCTTGCCCCCCCAGCCATCCCCGCCTATAGCTCTCGTTTTAATGACATCGAAATCGACCTTCGTCCTCGGCCACCGGCATTTGCTGGGCATCGAGGGCCTTTCCGCGGCCGACATCACCGGCCTCCTCGACCTGTCCGAAGAATATGTCGAGCTCAACCGCCAGGTTGACAAGAAGCGCACCGTCCTGCGTGGACGGACGCAGGTGAACCTCTTCTTCGAGGCCTCCACCCGGACCCAATCCTCGTTCGAGCTCGCCGGCAAACGGCTTGGCGCCGACGTCATGAACATGTCGGTGTCCTCCTCGTCCATCAAGAAGGGCGAGACGCTGGTCGACACGGCGATGACGCTCAACGCCATGCACCCGGACATCCTGGTGGTTCGCCATCACGCCTCAGGCGCGGTGGAACTGCTGGCCCGCAAGGTTGACGGTTCCGTGATCAACGCCGGCGACGGCGCGCACGAGCACCCGACCCAGGCGCTGCTCGACGCCCTGACCATCCGCCGCAACAAGGGCCGGATCGAGGGCCTGGTGGTCGCGATCTGCGGCGACGTGCTGCATTCGCGTGTGGCCCGTTCCAACATCATCCTGCTCAACACCATGGGCGCCCGCGTCCGCGTCGTCGGCCCTTCCACGCTGCTGCCGACCGGCATCGAGCGGATGGGCGTCGAGGTTGCGCGCGACATGCGCGAGGGGCTCAACGGCGCCGATATCGTCATGATGCTGCGGCTCCAGCGCGAGCGCATGAACGGCTCCTTCGTGCCGTCGACCTCCGAATATTTCAACTATTTCGGGCTGGACCAGAAAAAGCTTGGCTATGCCAAGCCGGACGCTCTCGTCATGCATCCCGGCCCGATGAACCGCGGCGTCGAGATCGACACCGCGGTCGCCGACGGCGCGCAATCGCTGATCCGCGAACAGGTCGAGATGGGCGTGGCGGTGCGGATGGCCGTGCTCGAAGCGCTCGCCCGCAACTTGCCGAACGCGTGATGCTCATGCTGACTGACCGCCGTCCCATCCTGCTCGCCAACGCCCGCGTCGTCGATCCCAGCAGGGATTTCGACGGCCCCGGCGATGTCCTGATTGCCGACGGCATCATCCGCGAGACCCGGCGCGGCATCGGCGCTGCCGGCGTCCCCGAGGGCACCGACGTCGTCAACTGCGCCGGCAAGATCGTGGCCCCCGGCCTGATCGACATGAAAGCTTTCGTCGGCGAGCCCGGCTTCAGCCATCGCGAGACCTTTGCCTCCGCGAGCCAGGCGGCCGCGACCGGCGGCATCACCACCATCATCTGCCAGCCCGATACGGAGCCCGTTATCGACAATTCGGCGACGGTGGACTTCGTGATGCGCCGCGCCCGCGACACCGCGATCGTCAACATCCAGCCGATGGCGGCGCTGACCAAGGGCATGCGCGGCGAGGAGATGACCGAGTTCGGCCTGCTCAAGGCAGCCGGCGCCATCGCCTTCAGCGACGGCGACCGAAGCGTCACCAACGCCCAGGTGATGCGCCGGGCCCTGACCTACGCGCGCGATTTCGACGCGCTGATCGTGCATCACGCCGAAGACCCCGATCTCGTCGGCGAAGGCGTCATGAACGAGGGCGAGTTCGCCTCGCGGCTCGGCCTGATGGGCATTCCGAACGCAGCGGAAGCCGTGATGCTGGAACGCGACATGCGCCTCGTCGCGCTGACCGGCGGCCGCTATCACGCCGCCTCGCTGTCCTGCATCGACTCGCTCGACGTCCTGAAGCGCGCCCGCGACGCCGGGCTCGCCGTCAGCGCCTCGGTCTCGATCAATCATCTTGCGCTCAACGAGAACGATATCGGGCCCTACCGGTCGTTCCTGAAGCTGTCGCCGCCGCTGCGCACCGAGGACGACCGCCGCGCGCTGGTCGCAGCCGTCGCCTCCGGCCTCATCGACGTGATCATGTCCGACCACAATCCGCAGGACGTCGAGGTCAAGCGCCTGCCATTCGCGGAAGCCGCTCCCGGCGCCGTCGGGCTCGAGACCATGCTGCCCGCCGGCCTGCGGCTGATGCACAATGGCGAGCTGGACCTGAAGACGCTGATCCGGGCGATGTCGACCCGGCCGGCCGAAATTCTGGGCCTGCCCGGTGGAACCCTGCGCGCAGGTAGCCCGGCGGATGTGATCGTGATCGACCCCGACGTCCCCTGGGTGGTCGATCCCGCCGAGCTCAAATCGCCCTGCAAGAACACCCCGTTCGACGAGGCCCGCTTTACAGGCCGCGTGGTGCGCACCATTGTCGGCGGACGGACGGTCTACGAGCATGTCTAGGGTGACGGTATTGGGTGTCGCCCTGCACCGCGGCAGCGGATCGGGACAGGATCATGCGTGGCGTCGCAGTTCAGCATGGAGATGCGGCCAAGGGATTTGCAGCGATGGGTCTTGAAGCATTTTTGCCGGTAGCGCTCGTCATCGGCTACCTCCTCGGCTCGATTCCGTTCGGGCTGGTCCTGACCAGGCTCGCCGGCACGCAAGATATCCGCTCGATCGGCTCGGGCAGCATCGGCGCCACCAATGTGCTGCGCACGGGACGCAAGAGCCTTGCTGCGGGCACCCTCTTGCTCGATGCGCTCAAGGGCACGGTGGCAGTCGTGATCGCCGGCTCCATCGCCGGCCCCAATGCCGCGATGGTGGCGGGCCTCGGCGCCTTCCTCGGCCATCTCTTCCCGGTCTGGCTCAAGTTCAAGGGCGGAAAGGGCGTCGCCGTCTATATCGGCATCCTGCTCGGCCTGTTCTGGCCGGCCGCATTGGTGTTCTGCCTGCTCTGGTTGGCTACCGCCTTCACCACGCGTTATTCGTCGCTCTCGGCGCTGGTGGCATCCTTCATCACGCCAATTTTCCTGTGGTGGTTCGGCCACCTCGCATTGTCTGCGCTGTTCGCCGTGCTGACGCTGCTGCTGTTCTACGCGCATCGCGAGAACATCAGGCGGCTGCAATCGGGCAAGGAAAGCCGGATCGGCGAGAAGGCCTAGAGCGTTTTCGAGCGAAGTGGATACCGGTTCGCGTCAAGAAAACGCGTCAAAACAAAATCTGACGCCGGGAAAAAGTACGGATACCGCCGCGCTCCTTCCGCATTATACGCCAAATCCTGTTCGCAACTCGCAAGCCAGTCGTGGCCAGAGTGGCGAACGAGTTCCATGCCTGTCATCCTGACAGCGCAAAAGGCGTTACGCGGTTGCTCAGAATGAGCGAGAAGATGGTCGGCGCGCATATCGACGGCGGTTCGCAAGCTGCGCCACGCACCGCGGCGAGCCGACTGCTGTCCATGACGGACATCTGGTCCGATGCGCCCTCACCGCCGGCTCCAGAACCCGCCGCCGTCCCATCGCCAGCGCCGCCGCCCGCACCCGTCGCGCAAGCGCCGCAGCGTGTCGAGGCCGCGACCGTTGCCGCGCCGGTCGCGCGCGATCAGGTACCTTCGAGACAATGGCCACCGCGAAAACTCTCGCTGGCGCTGCAGGGCGGCGGCACCTTTGCCGCCTTCACCTGGGGCGTGCTGGAGCGGCTCTTGGAAGAGCCTGACATCGAGATCGACACGATCAGCGGCGCCAGCGCCGGCGCCGTCAATGCGCTGCTGCTGGCCTGCGGCCTCGCCGAGGGCGGCCGTGAAGCTGCACGCTCGCGGCTGAACCGGTTCTGGGTCCGCCTGATGCACGAGGCCTCGTTCCGCTCGCTGATGCTGGTCGGCGGCTTTTCGCCGACGGGAAGCTCGGTCGCGTTCGGGCCGACGCTGCGATCGGGCCAGTTCGATCCGTTCGATCTCGATCCGCTGCGGCAGGCGCTGTCGCGCGACATCGATTTCGCGGCGCTGCGCGCGGCGAGGTCGCCAAAGCTCCTGATCGCGGCGACGCGGATCCGCGACGGGCAGCAGCAGATCTTTCGCAATGACGCCATCACGACCGACGTCGCGCTGGCCTCGACCTGCCCGCCCCTGGTCCACTGCGCCGTCGAGATCGACGGCGAGGCCTATTGGGACGGCGGCTTCGGCGGCAATCCGCCACTGCTGAAGCTGGCGCAGGAGACGGCGGCGACCGACGTGCTGCTGGTGCAGCTCACCCCGTCCCGCGACAGCTACGTGCCGATCACGCTCGCCGCCATCGACCGCCGGCTCGACCAGATCACCGCCAACGCCGTGCTCAACGCCGAGGTCGCGGCGATCGCATGGGCGCAATCGCACGCCGCATCCTCGCTACGGCTGTCCAGGATCGCGGCGGAAGACTCGATTGAAGGCCTGGCGCAGCGCAGCTCAGCCGATCTCGGCCGCGGCTTCATCCGCCTGTTGCACCGGAGCGGCCGCGAAGCCGCCGGGCGCTGGCTCGGGCAAGGTGCGACAGGCGCCGAGGCCCAACGCGCCCTGCCCACGATCGAGCCAGCACTGTCCTGAGCTTTCAACTCAGGCCGCGACGCCGGCCCGTGCAAGCGTCTCGCTCAGCGGCTCGATCGCCATCCGGTAGCCGGCGAGCCGCGCCACCGGAGCAAGGAGAGCGAACAGCAGCTTCTGAAGCCAGATCGGCACGCCGGCGAGATAGAGATGATCGCGATAGGTGTGCAGCACCAACGCGATCAAAAGAAAGTTCGCCTCGCCGGCACTCGAAAACCACGCGGGCTGCTTGACCGTGAGCGTGGCGAAATTGGCGAAGAAGCGCAGATGCTGCTGCGCCGGGACGAAGGAGATCTCGAGATCGGCATTGCTCTCGCCGACATTGGCAAAATAATGCGGCCGGCCGCGGGGCACGATCGCGGTGCCGCCGGCATCGACCAGTTGCTCGCGCCCGTCGACGACAACCTTGATGCGCCCGCTCTTGACCGCAAAGTGTTCGTCCGCGCCGGGATGAACGTGCACCAGCGCATTGCCGCCGCCCGAGCCGCCTTTTTCGAGGATCACCCCGAAGCGCGCGACGCCGGGATTGTCGAGCGGTCCGGAGAAGACAAAAGTCTCCTTGTTAAAGGCATTGCGCAGCCGCGTGCCGCGGGCGATCTCGGTCAGCATGTTTGCTTCTCCTTGCAATCCAGGGAGATGCGCTGGTAGCGGCCTAGGCGACGAAGGTATTGTAAAAATCCGACGCCGCGAGCTCGGCGTTCCAGGCCCTTACGTTGGCGATCGACGACTGACGGCAGAACGCCTCCGGCGAAGCGCACGCGAGCGTGCGGAAATCGCGGATCAGATGCGCCTGGTCGGTAAAACCGGTCGCGTGCGCGACATCGGCCCAGTCGGAACCGGCGCGGCGCGCGGCAACCGCCCGCTGCATCCGCTCGATCCGCGCAAACTGCTTTGCGCTCGCGCCGGTCTCGGCCTTGAAGCGCCGCTGCAGGCTACGCTCGCCGATGTCGAGATCGCCGGCAAGCCTGCGCATGGAGATCGCCGGATCCCGCCTGATCGCGCGCATCGCCTGCGCGACCAGCGGATCGAGACGGCCGGGCCCTGTCCTCGTCCGGAGGAAGTCTCGCATGCAGGTCACGCGCGCGGCCGCGCTGCCGGCCTCCGCGAGCTGTTCTTCGAGCAGCGCGGCAGCGCCATCGCCAAAAATGTCCGACAGATCGATGCTGGCATCGAGCAGATCGGCAGGCTTCACGCCGAGCACGCGGTCGGCCGCGTCGGCCTTGAGCCGCACCGACACGACGCCGAGCGAACCGCTCGGCTTCAGCACTGCTGCGCGGGTATGCATGCCGTTGATGGTGCGCTTGTAGACGCCGCGTTGCGAGGCCATGGGCGCGCGATAGTGCACGATCAGGACTGGCGACGGCGTCGGCAGAACCTTGATGGTCCGTGCGCAGGCGGCTGCCGCATCGTCGAGATCGGCATCCCAGAGGGACTCGACGATGTCGCCGAGTCCCTCGCCCGCGCCGAAAAATTGCGAGCTGCGTGGGGTCTGTTTGTCTGGGAGAGCCATGAGTTCAGTTGGTCGGCTCAGCCCGGGCGCGGTTGCATCCTTCGCGCTCAAATAAAGTTGAGGTGCCCCGCGTCAGGCCCGCGTCAGCGCGTCCTCCAGGAACCATGCCGCCGCAAGCGCGCCCGTATCGTTGCCGAAGCGCGCGATCACCTGCACGCCGATCGGCAGGCCATTAACCTTCAGCACCGGCACGTTGACGCAAGGATTGCCCATCAGCGTCCAGAGCCGGTTGTAGCGGGGGTCGCCGGTGCTCGCGAGCTCCTTGGCCGGTGCGGTGCCCGGCGCCGAATAGGTCAAGAGCACGTCGACGCCCTCGAACAATTCGCCGAGCTCGCGGCGGCCACGACGGCTGATCCGGCGCGCCTCGTCATAATCCTTCGGCGTCAGGCCGACCGTCGCATCGAGGCTGGCGCGCAGCATCGGCGCGATCTCGTCGTGATGCTCCGAAAACTCCCAGGCGAGCGCGCGATGCGCCTCAAAGTCCTGGACGATCGGATGGATGCGCCAGGCCTCCTGCACCGCTTCGGGCAGGTCGATGATCTGCACGCTGGCGCCGGCGCGCTCGGCCGCCTTGATCGCGGCTTGCAGCCCCTCTTCGGCGGCCGGCTCGACAGCGCCTGCGAACTCCTGCCTGACCACGCCGATGCGCGGCGCCTTGGCCGGGACGATGCCGGAGAATTCGCTGCGGCCCGTCATCGCCAGCAGTCCGCGCGCGAGATCTTCCGCGCGCGCGCCGAACAGGCCGACCGTGTCGAGCGCCCACGAATAGCACTTCACGCCGACCGTCGGCAGCATCCGGAACGACGGCTTGATCGCGGCCGTCCCGCAATAGGCGGCGGGCCGGATCACCGAGCCGCCGGTCTGGGTGCCCAGCGCCAGCGGGATCATGCCGGCACCGACCGCCGCCGCCGAGCCCGAGGACGAGCCGCCCGGGGAATGGCCGGTGTTGTGCGGATTGAGCGTGGGGGTCGGATCGCGCGAGGCGAACGCCGTGGTCGTGGTCTTGCCGATGATGGTGGCGCCCGCCCGCTTCAGCATCATCACGACCGGCGCGTCCGAGCGCGGCTGCCAGCCACGGTAGATCTGCGAGCCCATCTCGGTCGGCATATTGGCGGTGTCGATGATGTCCTTGATGCCGACCGCGATGCCGCGCAGCGGGCCGGAGGCCTGCGCTCTTGCCGATTTGTCGTGGCGGACGAAGGCATGGACCTCTTTCTCCCGCGCCTCGATCGCCGCGTGCGATTGGGCGATGGCGGCATCGGGCGAAAGCTCGCCCGCTTCAATGCGGCGCTGGAGGTCGGCGAGTGAGATCATGGCAATACCCTTCTTATTGGTATCGCTTTTAGCATTGCGATGAGGTCGCGCAAGCGCAAGCGGGCGCGATCAATCCATGCGTGCAGTCAACAGAGACCAACGGCGCGACCAGAGCATTCGTCTCCGCGACGTCGCACAGCTAAGGCCAAAAATGGAAACAGTAACTTTCAATCATTTCTATTTCGGTCACAATTCGATCCGGCCAATCTGAGGACACAACGCAGGGCCCCGCGGCGCGCACTTTCTTCCAGGCCACACGCTTGGTGCGTCACCGCCGTCGGACCTCAACCAAGTACAGGAGCGACTACCATGGACACGACCCGTTATGCTTCCCTCGTTGGCCGGCTGCTGATCGGCCTCCCGTTCGCAATGAGTGGCTTCAGCAAGCTCGCCGCTTATGGTGCGACGACCGCTTACATCGCCTCTGCGGGATTACCGGTGCCACCGGTGGCTTATGCGATCGCAGTGCTCGTCGAGCTCGGTGGCGGTCTCTTGCTTATCGCGGGCTATCAAGCCCGCTCTGTCGCACTGGCGCTCGCCATATTCTCGCTGGCCGCGGCAGCCTCGTTCCACAACAACTTTGCCGACCAGAATCAGATGATCCATTTCCTCAAGAACGTGATGTTGGCAGGCGGCCTGCTTCAGATCTTTGCCTTCGGCGCCGGTGCGCTCAGCCTTGACGCTCGCCTCTTGCGGAGCGGCGCCGCTGTCGCTCAGGCGGCGCACGCTCGTTGAGTGGACGACCTTGCGGAAGACCCGTCGACCACGTCGGGTCTTCCGACAGTGCCTCTAAAGCCTGATCAAGCGCACCTCACTGTTGCCCACGCCCTCAGGTTGCTCCATGCTGCTTCCACAAGGAGACGGCCGTGGACGCATCAACCCAAGTGTGGGGCTGACCGAGACCGAGCGGATGGCGCAAACGCCAGAAGTAACCGATCAATCTTCGATATCGGCAATTCGCCTGATGACGATCACGACGGCGAAGACCAGGCCAAATACGCCGCCAGCAGCTCCGGCCAGGCCAGAACCAAAGGCACCACTTACATCCCGGTCGGATAGAGCGAATACGACCGTTTCAGCCGCTAAGCTCGTCCCAGCGTCACAGCGATTATGATTGCGACGGATGTGAAAAATTCGACCGCAAATCGAAGTGCCATATGTTTTAGAGCGCCGCGAGCGCGGGGCATA
The DNA here is from genome assembly GCF_028128935.1 of Bradyrhizobium sp. CCBAU 11361. NCBI lineage: Bacteria > Pseudomonadati > Pseudomonadota > Alphaproteobacteria > Hyphomicrobiales > Nitrobacteraceae > Bradyrhizobium > Bradyrhizobium sp. CCBAU 11361. Next base: position 58,765 of record NZ_LBJZ01000180.1, on the reverse strand, counting down.
CGAGTATCGGGACCAGGGGCGGCCGTGCGCGGCAAGCCTTTGCCGATCAATCGGTTCGCACGCGGATTGTCACGGGGATCATCGAGGGCTTTGATGTCTCGTGAGAGTTCTCGTCGCATGATCAGAACGAAAATCAGCACCCAGCATATACATACGCCCCCTCCCAGGTAGATGCTGTAGCTGCCTGCCCATACGGTCAGAAAAAGGCCAACCCAAAAAAGGGATTCGCCAAAAAAGTAACCTGCCCCCAATTTGGCGCGGTCGGCCAAAGACTGCTCACCGGAATCCGCCGGCGTCATCGGTTTGCCTTTCGACGCTCCGCTTCCCGCACCGATCAGCCACTTAATCCAGTAAGATGTGGAGCGTGGTCGTCGCGTGCAACCCCATTTGTTTCGAGCACCACGCCTTCCAATTCCATCGCTGCAATGCACGCAAGGAAGAATGGTGCGGAGACTGTGCCGCGCTTGACCGTCATGGGCATCCGGGCCTCAGTCTCCTTGATGCCCGATCGCCCTTGGCATTGCGACGAGGTCGCCCAAGCGCACGACGCTGTTGCCCACGCCCTCAGGTTGTTCCATGCTGTCGACGCAAGGAGACACCGTGGACGCCATCAATCCCAGTGTGGAGCTGACCGAGACTGAGCGGATCGACCGCCTGCGGCTGATCCGCTCCGACAATGTCGGGCCGCGCACCTTCCGCTCGCTGGTCGATCATTTCGTCAGCGCGCGTGCTGCGTTGGAGCGGCTGCCGGATCTGGCGCGCCGCGGCGGCGCGGCGCGGTCGGGGCGCATCTGCAGCGCGGACGAGGCGAAGGCCGAGCTGGCCGCCAGCCGCAAATTCGGCATTGCCTGGCTCGCGCCCGGCGAGGACGGCTATCCGGCGCGGCTGGCGACGCTCGATGACGCGCCGCCGCTGCTCGCCGTGCGCGGCGATGTCGCGACCTTGATGCGGCCGATGATCGCGATCGTCGGCTCGCGCAACGCCTCCGGCGCCGGCTTGAAATTCGCCGGACAGCTCGCGCGCGAACTCGGCGAAGCCGGTTTCGTCATCATCTCGGGGCTCGCCCGCGGCGTCGATCAGGCCGCCCATCGCACCAGCGTCGAGAGCGGCACGATTGCCGTGCTCGCCGGCGGCCATGACTGCATCTATCCACCGGAGCACGGCGACCTGCTCGCGTCGATCCTCGATCACGCGGGCGCGGCGATCTCCGAGATGCCGCTCGGCCACGAGCCGCGCGCCCGCGACTTCCCCCGCCGCAACCGGCTGATCTCGGGCGCCTCGCTCGGCGTGGTCGTGGTGGAGGCCGCCCACCGCTCGGGCTCGCTGATCACCGCGCGCATGGCGGCCGAACAGGGCCGCGAGGTGTTCGCTGTGCCGGGCTCACCGCTCGATCCGCGCGCCGCCGGCACCAACGATCTGATCAAGCAGGGCGCAACGCTCGTCACTGAAGCTGCCGACGTCATCAACGCGGTCGCACCGATCATCGAGCGGCCGCAGATGATTCCTGCGCGCGAACCCGACAGCGAGCCGTTCGAAAGCGATCCGCAGATGCACGACCGGGACCAGATCATCGGCCTGCTCGGCCCCGCGCCGATCTCGCTCGACGATCTCGTGCGGATGACCGGCGCCTCGCCTGCGATCGTGCGCACCGTGCTGCTGGAGCTCGAACTCGCCGGCCGGCTCGAACGCCACGGCGGCGGACTGGTGTCGTTGCTCTAGTTCTCGCCGCGCTTGTCGAACCGCGTCCGTGCGGCCTCGATCTGCGCCAGATGCTCCATCGCCCACTTGCCGAGCGCCTCAACGGGCCGCGACAGGCCGCGGCCGAGATCGGTCAGCTCATAGTCCACGCGCGGCGGAATGGTCGGGAAGATCGTGCGCGTGACAAGGCCGTCGCGCTCCAGCCCGCGCAACGTCAAGGTCAGCATCCGCTGCGAGATGCCGTTGATCATGCGCTTCAGCTCGTTGAAGCGCTTCGGTCCGTCGCCGAGCATCATGATGACGAACACGCTCCATTTGTCGCCGACGCGGGACAGCACGGAGGCGACCCCGCGGCAGTCCGCATGGTTGGGATCGGGCCTTTGACCCGACCTTGGCGAAGCAGGCAGATCGATGTGCGCAGGTTTCAATAATGTGTCCATGGCTCAAAAAAGTGCGTTCTTGCGGGGATTTCGATGGTCACTCATGTAGTGCGGGTTACAAATCTATACCATGGGTGACCTCAATGAAACTCCTCCATATCGACTCCAGCGTGCTCGGCCCCCACTCCGTCAGCCGGCAGGTTTCCGCCGCCATCGTCGACCGTCTCAAGCAGGCGACGCCCTCGCTGGAGATCGTCTATCGCGACCTGACCCAGACCCCGCTCGCCCACCTCTCCGGCTCGCATCTGGCGGCCGCGCAAGGCGCGCCTGCGCCGACGGAACTCGGACCCGACCTTGCCGCGAGCGCGGCCGTGCTCAACGAGTTCCTCGCTGCCGACATCGTCGTGATCGGCGCGCCGATGTACAATTTCACCATCCCGAGCCAGCTCAAGGCCTGGATCGACCGTATCCTGGTGGCAGGGAAGACGTTCCAATACGGCGCCAATGGCCCGCAAGGCCTTGCCGGCGGCAAGCGGGTGATCGTGGCCATCTCGCGCGGCGGCTTTTACGGCGCGGAGACGCCTTACGCGGCCGGCGAACATCTCGAAACCTATCTGCGCTGGGTGTTCGGCTTCATCGGCATCACCGATCCCGAGTTCATCTCCGCCGACGGCATCCAGGTCGGGCCGGATCATCGTGAGAAAGCGCTGGCTGGCGCACTTCAGGCAGTCACCAGCCTTCAGGCGGCGTGAGGCTCACGCCAACCGCAACGGCCGCTGCCGGATTCCGGCGGCGGCTGACAGGTCGCACGGCCTAAAACCAGGCGCCCTGCATGCCAAGGATGACGGCCACGAGCGAAATGAACAGGCCGATGCCGGAGAAAAGGGCCACCGCGATGAGCTCCGATCTGTCGGAGCGCCTGGCGGGAATGGCGGAGCGTTCGGTGAAAATGCGCGGTGCTGAAATCGACGAAAAAATGCGAGCTGCCTTTGGCATGACGGGCTCCCTGAAAATGAGTCTTGTGACCCCCTGCCCGTAAAAGGGTCTTGGCAGCTTGCGGCAAGGTTCAACCTCATCACGCAAGGTTCAGAAAATACATCCTGCAGGACGAGGAAACCGGCCGGCGCAACCGATGTGGCCGCGTCGACCGATTCAATTTGCACTTGATTTGATCAGCCGCGATAGATCGGCGCGCCGCTCGGCGAGGCCACCGCGCCGCCATCGACGAAAATCTCCTGGCCTTGAATATGCGCGGAGTCATCGGAGGCGAGGAACAGCACCGTCTTCGAGATGTGATCGGGTTCACCAATGCGGCCGAGCGGCGTCGACAGCGCGATCCGTTTCTCGAACGCCTTCTCGGCTTCAGGCGTTGCGATCGCGGCGCCCCAGATCGGCGTGCGGATCGCGCCCGGCGCGACGACGTTGACGCGGATGCCGCGCGGCGACAGCTCCGAGGCCATGATCCGCGCCATCGCCCGCACGCCGGCCTTCGCCGCGCCGTACGCCGAGTAACCGGGGATGCCGAGCACCGAGATCACCGAGCCGTTGAGGATGATCGAGGCGTTGTCGTTGAGATAAGGCAGCGCGGACTGAACCGTGAAGAACACGCCGGTGAGGTTCGTGCTGATGACCTTCTCGAAGACCTCCAGCGTCGCCGCACCGAGCGGCGTGCTGCCGGGAATGCCGGCATTGGCGAACACGATGTCGAACTTGCCGAACTTCTCGGCGCCCTGCCTGATCGCAGCTTCAGTAGCGGCGATGTCGGTGGCATCAGCGACGACCGCAAGCGCGTTCGGGCCGAGTTCCTTCGCGGCAGCCGCCAGCGTCTCCTTGTTGCGCCCGGTGATCACCACCTTGGCGCCCTCGGCCACGAACAGCTTTGCGGTCGCAAGACCGATGCCGCCGTTGCCGCCCGTAATCAATGCCGTCTTGTTCTTCAGTCTCACGCTCGCCTCCAGTGGTTTCATAATGAAACTACGTTGCCATCTAGGCCAATTGGTTTTATGATGCAACCACACAAGCGCGTGATCACCACCGGAATCGGGCGAACGCGAAAGGACCAAGACGATGGTGAAACGAACCAGCTTCGAGGGCGATACCTGCCCGATCGCGCGCTCGCTGGAGGCGATCGGCGATTGGTGGTCACTCTTGATCATCCGCGAGGCGCTGTTCGGCCTGCGCCGCTTCGGCGAGTTTCAGAGCAAGCTCGGCATGGCCAAGAACATTCTGGCCGCGCGGCTGCGCGCGCTGGTCGATCACGGCATTCTGGAGACCGCCCCCGCCTCCGACGGCAGCGCCTATTCTGAATATGTGCTGACGCCGAAGGGCCGCGGCACCTTCCCGATCCTGGTCGCGCTCCGGCAATGGAGCGAGGAATTCGACGACCACCCCGAGCAGATCGCAACCATTCTGGTCGATCGCGCGAAGGACCGCCCGGTGCGCAAGCTGGAGCTGCGCGCCGAGGACGGCCGGCTGCTCAGCCAGGCGGACACCGCGGTGAAGCCGCGGCCTGCGCCGCGGCGGCGATCGGCCTGACGACGCACGGCTGCCACGACACGACTGCGTGGGGGGACTTGTACAAAATATCGACGGCGTCAAAGATGGCTGAACATCCCAAAGTGGCGCCGCTATGCCCCTGCTCGCGATCGTCTATTTTTCCATCTCGGGCACCACTGAGAAGCTGGCGCATGCGGTGGCGCGCGGAGCGGATGGCACGGCGGACGTCGCACTTTGTCGCATCACAGGCAGCGACATCGTGTCGGGCCGCTTCCAGAACGAGAGGTTATTGGAAACGATCGACCGCGCCGGCGCGGTCGCATTCGGCAGCCCCACCTACATGGGCGGACCCGCGGCCCAATTCAAAGCTTTTGCGGACGCTTCGAGCGACAGATGGAGCAAGCAAGCCTGGGCCAACAAGATCGCAGCCGGGTTCACCACGGGCGCCTGCGCAAGCGGGGATCAACTCCACACGCTGACCTACTTTTCCATTCTGGCCGCACAGCACGGCATGCTCTGGTGCGGGCTTGATATCCCCGGCGGAGAGGATCCAAGCGGCCGTAACCGTTTGGGCAGCCAGCTTGGCCTGGCGACCCACCTGGTCGACGGCGCGTTGCCGCAGAGCGACGCCAGCACAGCCGAATATCTCGGCCAGCGATTGGCCAGAATAGCAAGCCGCAACGGCTAGCCTCAGCGTCATTGCGAGCGCAGCGAAGCAATCCAGCGTCTTTCCGCGGAGGCAGTCTGGATTGCTTCGCTACGCTCGCAATGACGGCGTTGAAGCAGCATGCTCAAATCTCTCACCGTCACCCTGAGGTGTGAGCCGCGGTGCGCAGCAGCGCGAGCGAGCCTCGAAGGGCGACGGCCCGGCTGTATCCCGGCCGTTCATCCTTCGAGGCTCGGCTTGCGATGCGTTCGCATCTCTAGCCTCACACCTCCAGCGACGAGCGCTACGCGCTCGCGCGGGGATGACGGGGCTGATATTGGCCGCGCCCCCTCACGACAGCTTGCGCCTGGTGCGCAGCCGCAGGTGCTCGTCGGCCTCCAGCTGCGTCATGCCCAAGAGATAATGCAGCACGTCGAGCCTGTGGCGCTCGGCGAGCTTGCGCAGCACCGCCACCTGCTCGGCGATATAGGCCACCGCCTCGTCGGCGCCGCCCTCCCCCGGTTCCTCGTGACGCGAGCCTCCCGGCGCGCCTGATGCGGCGCGCGCCCGTTTCCTTCCTGGCTTAGTCACCAGACCCCACCCCGAATCCATGCCCCGCGGCAACATTACGCCCACATCGATCGCAACTCCAAGGTGGTAATTTGCAACTTTCTCGATATGAAACTTTTCCCATCGCGGCGGCTTTCTACACCCCTCGATTTGACAGCGACGGCCTCACCACCCATGTTCGGTTCGAAACGGCCGACCCGAATCTCGTCGAATTCGGCCCAGAATTTCCCCGTAAGTTACTGGAACTACATGAATATCGTCATTGTGGAGTCGCCGGCGAAAGCCAAGACGATCAACAAGTATTTGGGCTCGTCCTACGAGGTTCTGGCCTCGTTCGGCCATGTCCGCGACCTCCCGGCGAAGAACGGTTCCGTCGATCCAGACGCCAATTTCAAGATGATCTGGGAGGTCGATCCCAAGGCGGCCGGCCGGCTCAACGATATCGCCAAGTCTCTGAAGAACGCCGACCGCCTGATTCTCGCCACCGACCCTGATCGCGAGGGCGAGGCCATCTCCTGGCACGTGCTGGAGGTGTTGAAGGAGAAGCGCGCGCTCAAGGACCAGAAGATCGAGCGCGTGGTGTTCAACGCCATCACCAAGCAGGCGGTCACGGACGCGATGAAGCATCCGCGCCAGATCGACGGCGCGCTGGTCGACGCCTATATGGCGCGCCGCGCGCTGGACTATCTCGTCGGCTTCACCCTCTCCCCCGTGCTGTGGCGCAAGCTGCCTGGCGCCCGCTCGGCCGGCCGCGTGCAGTCGGTGGCGCTGCGCCTCGTCTGCGACCGCGAGCTCGAGATCGAGAAATTCGTGCCGCGCGAATATTGGTCGCTGATCGCGACGCTGCTGACGCCGCGCGGCGATGCGTTCGAGGCGCGCCTCGTCGGCGCCGATGGCAAGAAGATCCAGCGGCTCGACATCGGCACCGGCGCGGAAGCCGAAGACTTCAAGAAGGCGCTGGAAGCCGCCGCCTACGCGGTCACCACGGTCGACGCAAAACCCGCCCGGCGCAATCCGCAGGCGCCCTTCACCACGTCCACGCTGCAGCAGGAAGCCAGCCGCAAATACGGCTTTGCGCCGGCGCATACGATGCGCATCGCCCAGCGCCTCTATGAAGGCATCGACATCGGCGGCGAGACCACCGGACTCATTACTTATATGCGTACCGACGGCGTGCAGATCGATCCGTCCGCGATCACCCAGGCGCGCAAGGTGATCGGCGAGGATTACGGCAACGCCTACGTGCCGGAGGCCCCGCGCCAGTACCAGGCCAAGGCCAAGAACGCCCAGGAAGCGCACGAAGCGATCCGCCCGACCGACATGTCCCGCCGCCCGGACAGCATGAGCCGCAAGCTCGATTCCGATCAGGCACGGCTCTACGAGTTGATCTGGAAGCGCACCATCGCGAGCCAGATGGAAGCGGCCGAGCTCGAGCGCACCACCGTCGACATCACTGCGAAGGTGGGCGGCCGTACGCTGGAGCTGCGCGCCACCGGCCAGGTCGTCAAGTTCGACGGCTTCCTCGCGCTCTACCAGGAAGGCCGCGACGACGAGGAGGACGAGGACTCCCGCCGCCTGCCCGCCATGAGCGCCGGCGACGGCCTGAAGCGGCAGTCGCTCGCCGTCACCCAGCATTTCACCGAGCCGCCGCCGCGCTTCTCGGAAGCCTCGCTGGTCAAGCGCATGGAAGAGCTCGGCATCGGCCGGCCCTCGACCTATGCCTCGATCCTCCAGGTCCTGAAGGACCGCGGCTACGTCAAGCTGGAGAAGAAGCGCCTGCACGGCGAGGACAAGGGCCGCGTCGTGGTCGCGTTCCTCGAAAGCTTCTTCAGCCGCTACGTCGAATACGACTTCACCGCCAATCTGGAAGAGCAGCTCGATCGCATCTCCAACAACGAGATCTCCTGGCAGCAGGTGCTGAAGGATTTCTGGAGCGGCTTCATCGGCGCCGTCGACGAGATCAAGGATCTGCGCGTGGCGCAGGTGCTTGATGTGCTCGACGACATGCTCGGACAGCACATCTACCCGCCCCGCGCCGACGGCGGCGACATCAGGCAGTGCCCGAGCTGTGGCAATGGCCGGCTCAATCTCAAGGCCGGCAAGTTCGGCGCCTTCGTCGGCTGCTCGAACTATCCGGAGTGCCGCTACACCCGCCAGCTTGCCGCCGACAGCGAGGCGACCGCCGACCGTTCGCTCGGCCAGGATCCCGACACCGGCTTCGACGTCTGGGTCAAGGCCGGCCGCTTCGGGCCCTATATCCAGCTCGGCGAACAGAAGGACTATGCGGAGGGCGAGAAGCCGAAGCGCGCGGGCATCCCGAAGGGCACCTCGCCCGGCGATGTCGAGCTCGAGCTTGCGCTCAAGCTGTTGTCGCTGCCGCGCGAGATCGGCAAGCATCCTGAAACCGGCCAGCCGATCACCGCCGGCCTCGGCCGCTTCGGGCCGTTCGTGAAGCACGAGAAGACCTATGCCAGCCTCGAGGCCGGCGACGAGGTGTTTGACATCGGCCTCAACCGCGCGGTGACGCTGATCGCGGAAAAGGTCGCCAAGGGCCCGAGCCGCCGCTTCGGCGCCGACCCCGGCAAGGCGATCGGCGATCATCCGACGCTCGGCACCGTCACCGTGAAGAGCGGCCGTTACGGCGCCTATGTCACCGCGGGCGGCGTCAACGCGACGATCCCGGCCGAGTTCGAAAAGGACACCGTCACGCTGCCGCAGGCGATCGCGCTGATCGACGAACGCGCGGCCAAGGGCGGCGGCAAGACCAAGGCGAAGAAGGCGAAGCCGGCCAAGGCCAAGAAGGCCGCAGCGAAGGCCGCCGACGGCGATGATGCCGCGCCCAAACCCAAGAAACCGGCCGCGAAGAAAGCCGCGGCCAAATCCGAATCCACCAGCAAGGCGCGCGCCGCCGTGTCGTCGACCGCAAAGACGTCGCCGACCAAGGCCGCCGCCAGCAAGAATCCTGCAAATACTCCGGCCAAGAAGAGTGCCGGCAAGAGTTAGAGGTTAAGTGAAACGCAAGAATGACCGTGGCTTTCCCGACAGGCAAGCCATCGTCGCCTTCATCAAGGCAAATCAGGGAAACGTCGGCACCCGCGAAATTGCGCGCGAGTTCGGCCTGAAGAACGCCGATCGCGTCGAGCTCAAGCGCATGCTGCGCGAGCTCGCCGACGACGGGACCATCAAGAAGAAGCGCCACAAGGTCTCGGAACCGGACACCCTGCCATCGACGCTGGTCGCCGACATCACCGGCCGCGACTCCGATGGCGAACTGATCGCCTCCCCCACCGAATGGGACGAGGTCGAAAGCGGCGAACCGCCAAAAATCCTCATCGTCATGCCGCGCCGGCCGAAGCCCGGCACCGCCGCCGGTGTCGGCGACCGCGCGCTGCTGCGCGTCGAGCGCCTCGACGAGGCCGAAGGCCCGGCCTATCGCGGCCACATCATCAAGGTCTTCGACAAGGCCAAGAGCCGCATCCTCGGCGTGTTCCGCGAGTTGCCCGAAGGCGGCGGACGGCTCGTCCCCGTCGACAAGAAGTCTGCCGACCGCGAGCTGAACATCGCCGCGGCCGACACGCAGGGCGCGCAGGACGGCGACCTCGTCAGCGTCGACATCATCCGCTCACGCGCCTTTGGCCTCGCCTCAGGCCGCGTCAAGGAGAAGCTCGGCTCGGTCAAGTCGGAGAAGGCGATCAGCCTGATCGCGATCTACGCGCACGACATCCCGCTGCAATTCCGCCCCGCGGCAGAGCGCGAGGCGGAAGCCGCAGAACCCGCGAACCTGAAGGGACGCGAGGACTGGCGCGACGTCCCGCTCGTCACCATCGATCCGCCCGATGCGAAAGATCATGACGACGCGGTGCATGCGCAGGCCGATGACGATCCCAACAACAAGGGCGGCTTCATCGTCAACGTCGCCATTGCCGATGTGAGCTTCTACGTCCGGCCCGGGACCGCGCTCGACCGCGACGCGCTCGACCGCGGCAACTCGGTCTATTTCCCCGACCGCGTCGTGCCGATGCTGCCGGAGCGCATCTCCAACAATCTCTGCTCGCTGGTGCCGGGCGAGCCGCGCGGCGCGCTCGCGGTGCGGATGGTGATCGGCCCCGACGGCCGCAAGCGCTCGCATACCTTCCACCGCATCCTGATGCGATCGGCGGCCAAGCTCAATTACGCGCAGGCGCAGGCCGCGATCGACGGCCGGCCGGATGACACCACCGGCCCCCTGCTCGATCCGATCCTGAGGCCGCTCTACGCCGCCTATGCCTGCGTCAAGCGCGCCCGCGACGAGCGCGATCCGCTCAATCTCGATCTGCCCGAGCGTAAGATCCTGCTCAAGAGCGACGGCACCGTCGATCGCGTCGTCGTGCCGGAGCGTCTCGATGCGCACAAGCTGATCGAGGAGTTCATGATCCTCGCCAACGTCGCGGCGGCGGAAATGCTCGAGAAGAAGTCGCTGCCGCTGATCTACCGCGTGCATGACGAGCCGACGCTGGAGAAGGTCCACGCGCTCGCGGAGTTTCTGGAGACGCTCGACGTTCCCTTCGCCAAATCAGGCGCGCTGCGCCCGGCCCTGTTCAACCGCGTGCTGGCGCAGCTCGAAGGCCACGACCACTTCCCGCTGGTGAGCGAAGTCGTGCTGCGCGCGCAGGCGCAGGCCGAATATTCCGCCGAGAATTACGGTCATTTCGGCCTCAACCTGCGCCGCTACGCGCATTTCACCTCGCCGATCCGCCGCTATGCCGACCTCGTCGTGCACCGCGCGCTGGTCCGCGCGCTCGGCCTCGGCGAAGGCGCGCTGCCGGACAGCGAGACGCCGGAAAGCCTCGGCGAGGTCGCCGCCCACATCTCGGTGACCGAGCGGCGCGCCATGAAGGCGGAGCGCGAGACCGTGGACCGGCTGATCGCCCATCACCTCGCCGACCGCATCGGCGCCAGCTTCCAGGGCCGCGTCTCCGGCGTCACGCGCGCCGGCCTGTTCGTCAAGCTCACTGATACCGGCGCCGACGGCCTGATCCCGATCCGATCCCTTGGCACGGAATATTTCAACTATGACGAGAGCCGCCATGCCCTCGTCGGCACGCGCAGCGGCACCATGCATCAGCTGGGTGACGTGGTCGACGTCCGTCTGATAGAAGCAGCCCCCGTCGCAGGCGCGCTGCGCTTCGAGCTGCTGTCGTCGAGCGGCGAGACCGCGCCGCAGGGCCGCAGGCGGCCTGGTCCGCAATGCCGCCCCTCGTTCAAGGCGCATCCCGGACGCAGTCCGGCGAAGAAGCACAAGCCGGCGAAGCCGAAGAAGCCCGGCAAGGGCAAGAAGAACAAAGGAAAGGGCAAGGGCCAAAAGGGCAAGGCATGGTGACGATGAGCACGGCCCCAAAGATCTGGACGCGCGAGACCGGCCTCGTCGAGAAGCGCGACGTCTGGACGGCGATGAAACGCGGCTTCCGCGGCCGCTGCCCGCGTTGCGGCCAAGGCAAGCTGTTCCGCGCCTTCCTGAAGACTGCTGATCATTGCTCGGTTTGCGGCCTCGACTTCACGCCGCATCGCGCCGACGATTTGCCCGCCTATCTCGTCATCGTCATCGTCGGCCACATCGTGGTGCCCGGCATCCTCTGGATCGAGACCAATTACACAACGCCGGTCTGGCTCAGCTTCGCAGCCTATCTGCCCTTCACGTTCTTCGCCTCGCTCGCGTTGCTCCAGCCGGTCAAGGGAGCCGTGGTCGGATTGCAATGGGCTCTGCGCATGCACGGCTTTGACGACAACCCTCCGGATGGTATTCCGCCGGTGTAAGCAAATAAGAAGCGTTGGGTGAGGACATGACGGATACGGCGCAGGTAGCGGACAAGGCAAAGGTCCACGAGGAGAAGGAAGCCGACCATCATCCCTATTTCCGCCCGAAGGATGCGGCGACACTGATCCTGGTCGATCGCAGCGGCAACATTCCAAAAGTCCTGGTCGGCAAGCGCCACGACAAGGTGGTGTTCATGCCCGGCAAGTTCGTCTTCCCCGGCGGCCGTGTCGACAAGGCCGACTACCGCGTCCCGTGTGCTGCCCCCATCACCTCCGAGCTCGAAGCCAATCTCGCCAAGGGCAGCCCGAAGACGCCGGCCTCACGTGCCAAGTCGCTGGCGATCGCCGCGATCCGCGAGGCCTGCGAGGAGACCGGCCTCTGCCTCGGGCGCAAGGCCGAGGGCAAGGCCAGGCTCGAAGGCCCGTGGCAACCATTCGCTGATGCGGGCCTGCTGCCCGACCCCTCGAGCCTGTTCCTGATCGCGCGCGCCATCACCCCGCCCGGCCGCGTCAAGCGGTTCGACACGCGCTTCTTCACCGCGGATGCCTCAGCGATCACCCACCGCGTCGAGGGCGTGATCCATGCCGATGCCGAGCTGGTCGAGCTGGTCTGGGTCGAGCTCGGCTCGAAGCCGCTCGCCGATCTGCATCCGATGACCCGCAACGTGCTCAACGAGCTCGACACGCGCCTTGCCACCGGCCCGCTCCGCCACGATGCGCCGGTGCCGTTCTTCCATTTCTACGGCGGCAAGATGCAGAAGGATATTTTGAGCTAGGCCGTCATTCCGGAGCGCGCGAAGCGCGACCCCGGAATCCACGAGGAAGTTCCTTCTCAGTCCGCGTCCGGCTCGGTGCCGATATAGTCGCGCGCCGGAAGTTTGAGCGCCCGCCCGAGTTCGTTGGCAAGCTTGTCGGCCTCCTCGCGCCTGGTGAAACTCATCAGGTTGATCGGCTCGGTGCCCTTGCTGCCGCAGAGATTGACGTCATAGGTCGTCAGATCCGCGTCGTAGTCGTCGGTGATGCTGATGAAATGATAGTCGGCGAGATTGCGGTGCTTGCGAATATTCAGCGGGCCGAACTGGCTGGTGATGACGATCTGGCGCAGCGTCTCGTTGAGCACGACGAAATAGCGGAAGGTTAGCAGGATCAGGCCGGGGATGCCGACGAGCAGCCCGAGGCCGGTGAACACCAGCACCGGCACGAGGTCATCGGCGAGCCGGCCGAAGCCGGAAAAATCCTGGCGCAGGCCGAGCGCGACGTTCCAGAGCAGATAGCTGCTCGCCGCCAGCAGCGGCAGCGACAGCAGCCGGCCGATCCAGGGCATGGGGCGGTCGATGCGGACCATGCCGCCATCCACTGTCATCGCGCCTGCCATTCAACGTCTCCTCACGAGGTCATGGCTTGGTCGGAGCGAGCGGCGGATTGGTTCGAGGGAGCGTCCCCCTTTCTCCCCGTCATTTCGGGGCGCCGCGTAGCGGCGAGCCCGGAATCCATCGGGCCGCAGAGACTGCCGAGCGATGGATTCCGGGCTCGCGCCAAGGGCGCGCCCGGAATGACGTGCTGAGAGTTGATCGAAAAACAAAATAATCTTCCCGCCTCCCCCAATGGCAGAGTTCCTCCGCGTCCCTATGTCTTTGCGAACGACACCCAGAACGGATACGGGGCGATGGCACAACGGCAACTCAAGCTTGGCGCGTTCATGCGCCCGATCAGCATCCACACCGGCGCCTGGCGCTATCCGGGGGCCTGGCCGGACGCCAATTTCAATTTCGGTCACATCAAGACGCTGATCCGGAAGCTCGAGGCCGGCAAGTTCGACGCCTTCTTCATGGCCGATCATCTCGCCGTGCTGAACATGCCGATCAACGCGCTCAAGCGCAGCCACACGGTGACATCGTTCGAGCCGTTCACGCTGCTGTCGGCGCTCTCGGCCGTCACCGAGCGGATCGGCCTGATCGCGACGGGCTCGACCACATTCGACGAGCCCTATCACGTCGCGCGCCGCTTCGCCTCGCTCGACCATCTCAGCGGCGGGCGTGCCGGGTGGAACATCGTCACTACCTCGAACCCGGACGCGGCACTGAATTTCGGTCTCGACGACCACATGGAGCACGCCGAGCGCTACAAGCGCGCGCGCGAATTCTATGACGTGGTCACGGGCCTGTGGGATTCCTTCGCCGATGACGCCTTCGTGCGCGATGTCGAGGATGGGCTGTTCTTCGATCCTTCGAAGATGCACACGCTCGATCATGACGGCAAATATCTGAAGGTGCGCGGGCCCCTCAACATCGCCCGCCCGGTGCAGGGCTGGCCGGTGATCGTGCAGGCCGGCGCCTCCGAAGACGGCAGGCAGCTCGCGGCCGAGACCGCGGAAGCCGTGTTCACCGGCGGCGGCAGCCTTGCCGACGGGCAGAAGCTCTATGCCGACATCAAGGGCCGCATGGAGAAGGTCGGCCGCGATCCCGAGCATCTCAAGATCCTCCCCGGTGCCTTCGTCGTGGTCGGGGACAGCGTCGATGAAGCCAAAGAGAAGCGCGCTTTGCTCGACAGCCGCGTGCACTACGACAGCGCCATCGCCTCGCTCTCGGTCATCCTCGGCACCGATGCCTCCGGCTTCGATCCGGACGGACCGCTCCCCGAAATCCCCGAGACCAACGCCAGCAAGAGCGGCCGCCAGCGCATGGTCGATCTCGCCGCGCGCGAAAAACTCACCGTGCGCCAGCTCGCCCAGCGCGTCGGCGGCTATGGCGGGCTCGCCTTTGTCGGCACCGCCAAGACCATCGCCGACCAGATGGAGGAATGGCTGGTCGGGCGCGGCTCGGACGGCTTCAACATCATGTTCCCGTTCCTGCCCGCCGGCCTCGACGATTTCGTCGACAAGGTGGTCCCGGAGCTCCAGCGCCGCGGGATTTTCCGGAAAGAGTATGAAGGGACCACTTTGAGGGAGAATCTGGGCCTGCCGCGGCCGAAAAACCGCTTCTTCGAGGGGTAATCGGCCCGATTTGAGTGGTTTTGGAGCCCTAGAGCCCCTACGGGGCTCTAGGTTGTTGTTTTTGACGCGTTTTCTTGACGCGAACCGGTGCCCACGTCGCTGGAAAACGCTTCGAAACCTTGACATCAGGCGGTTTCTGGCTAGGTTGCCGGCCAACGCGGGCCGTTTGGCCGGCTCCAGATTCCCTTCATTTCTGAGGTTCAGAACATGGCCAAAGCGGTCACCATCAAGGTCAAGCTCGTGTCCTCGGCCGACACCGGCTTCTACTACGTCGCCAAGAAGAATTCGCGCACCATGACCGACAAGCTGGTCAAGAAGAAGTACGACCCGGTCGCGCGCAAGCATGTCGAATTCCGCGAAGCCAAGATCAAGTAAGATCGCGGGATACGCTGAAGGACTTTGACGGGGCCTCACGGCCCCGTTTTTATTTGTGCCGCTCTCGTGTCCCGGGCGCGCTGCTGCGCAGAACCGGGACCGAGAAAGCCGCACAGCACGATGCAAAGGCATGGGCCCCGGCTCTGCAGCGCAGCGCATTGGACGATGCTTCGCATCGCCAGCAGCGCTGCGCTGCGTCCGGGGCACGAGCGCTGAGCCAGCGGCGTCCCTGACGGCGGCAAACCAAGTGTGACCCACCTCAAAGAGCGCAGTAACGGGATTCAATATTTCCAGCGGGATCGTTGCATGAATTTGGTCCATTCCCGTGAAGAGCCATTTGCCGTTGCTGGATCCGCTGCGCCTCGGGGCCGCCTTCGGAGTCGCCATTCTTTGCGCTGGGGATCTGGCTGTTCATATCCGCGAACAAACAATTGACGGCGCTCGAACAGGTCGCCGTTGCCGTCACATGTCTTTCGGGCGCCGCAGAAACCTACTTCTTCGCGTCCTTCTTTTTGGAGTCCATCCCGCCATCTCGGATCAATCGGCCCTTGTGCCAATCATGGTCTGGGCGGCCGCGGTGCTCCTCATTGCCCTCGCCGCGAACAGGGCAGGCGCTCTCCTAGGCAGCGGCCAGCCAAGCTGGACCGGCGCCTTATCCAGGCTCCAATTGTTTTCAGAATGCTCTATGATCTGTCGGCTTTAGATGATGGAGGGTCGAATGCGACTCGCTTTGTTCGTTGTATTCACGCTGGTGGGGCTTTCGTCCGCCGCAAACGCTGAACGCGACTATCCTTGGTGCGTCTTCGGTGGCCAGCTCGGCTATTCCGGCGACTGCATGTATGTGACGAGAGAGCAGTGCCTGGCATCGGCGTCCGGCCGGTCGAACACCTATTGTGATATCAACCCGCGCGTGAGGTTCAGGCAGGAAGCTCCGCGTTGGACGACGTGCGACTCCCAGGGTCGCCGATGCGCGCCAAAACCGTGAGCCTTGTGAGCTCGCGTCCGGTTAAGCCGTCCGCAGCACCGGCGCCGGCGGTTGCGACGGCCGGATCAGCGCGAATGCGACCTGCACGATGCCGCCGGCGAGGCCCAGCGCCACGCCGATGCGCCAGGCCATCGTGTACGAGCCGAGCGCGTCATACAGCACCCCTCCCCCGTAAGCGCCGAGGAAGCTGCCGATCTGGTGGCTCATGAAGGCAAGGCCCTGGATCATGGCCTGCCAGCGCAGGCCGAACATCTCGGCGACCGCGCCTGCCACCAGCGGCCCTACTCCCATCCACAGGAAGCCCATGATGGCGCCGAACAGCAGCGTCGAGAACGACGTCGCCGGCAGCATGAAGTACCAGGCGAGCGCGAGCGAGCGCAGGATGTAGATCGCGCCCAGCAGCGCCAGCTTGTTCCAGCGCTGGCCGGCCCAGCCGAAGAACAGCGAGCCCAGCACGTTGAAGCCGCCGATCATGCCGAGCGTCTGCGCGCTCAGCATCGGATCGAGACCGCAGATCGCGAGATAAGACGGCAGATGCGTGGTCAGGAACACGAGCTGCATGCCGCAGACGAGATAGGCGCAGGTCATCACCACGAAGGAGGCATTGCCGAACGCCGTCTTCGCCGCCGTCGCGGCCGTGGCATCGCCGATGTCGTCGGCGGACGGCTTCGGCAGCGGAATCCCGTCGACGCGCCCGGCATACCAGGCGGCGGGGATCATCAGCACCGACATGATGACGAAGCCGGCGAGCCCGACGCGCCAGCCAAAGCCTTCGTTGAGCAGCTGCCCGATCGGCGCCGACAGCAGCGCGCCGAGCGAGCCCGCGCCGGAGACGATGCCGAGCACGGTGGAGCGCACCGTCTCGGGCACCGCGCGCGCCGCCACCGACATCGCGATCGCGGCCGCCGTGCAGGCCAGCGACGTCCCGATCAGCACGCCGGCGCCAATCATGATGCTGACGAGCCCGTTCGCGGTCGCCATCAGGATCAGGCCCACGATGTACATCAGCGCGCCCACGATCATGATCGGGCGGAAGCCGTAGCGCACCGTCATCGCGCCCGCGAGCGGCTGGAGAAAGCCCCAGGCGAGGTTCTGCACGGCCAGCGCCAGCGTGAAATCCGAGATCGAAATGTGGATGTCATGTGTCAAAGGCTGCATGAAGATCCCGAGGCTCTGCCGCAGCCCCATGCTCAGCGTCAGCATGATCGAGGCGCCGATCAGGATGGGCAATGTCGGACGCAGGACCTGCAACAGGGGCATGTTCTTCTCCCTCGTCGGCGCGGCACGCGCACCGGCGTCTGCAATATCAGTTGATTTTGGTTACACAGACCTGTGTACTTAGGCTATGAAAGGCGAAGGCTGTCAAGCGAAGAGGACGCGCGCTGTTGCATGGCTCCCCCGCCGACCAAACAGACGATGAAAGAGCGGATCCTCGAGACCGCCGACAAGCTGTTCTATCTGCAAGGCATTCGCGCCATCGGCGTCGACACCATCGCGGCCGAGATCGGCATCTCCAAGCGCACGCTCTACAACCACTTCCCCTCCAAGGACGCGCTGATCGCGGCTTACCTCGAGCGCCGGTTCGTGCAGCCGCGTCCGTCCGACAAGCCGCCGGCCAAGCAGATCCTCGCCACCTTCGATTCGCTGGAGCGGCGCTTTGCGGCCAAGGATTTTCGCGGCTGCCCGTTCGTGAATGCGGTCGCTGAGCTCGGCCCGGCGGACCGCGCCGTGAAGAAGATCGCAATCGCCTTCAAGGAAAGCCGCCGCGTCTGGTTTCGCGAGCGGCTCAACGAGCTCGGCGTCACGGAGGCGGATGCACTCGCCACCCAGCTCGTGCTGCTCGTCGACGGCTCCATCGCCCAGGACCTCGTGCGCGACGACCCCGCGATGGCGCGCGCCGCGAAGGAAGCGGCGACCGTACTGCTGCGGAATGCGGGGGTGGATGTGGGGGATGGTGGTGATGGTACGGTGAAGCAGGTGAAGCAGCACAAGCGCGCTCCACAATAATCGCTGTCGCCGTACCTTACGGTGTCATCACCCGCGAAGGCGGGTGATCCAGTATTCCAGAGACAGTGAGGCTAGAACCGAGAGGCCGCGGCGTACTGGATTCCCCGCCTTCGCGGGGAATGACAGCGGAACTTGTGGAGCTTCGCGCCACACCACCCGCACTTCTCGATCCTACTAAAATGCGCCTGTCTTGCCCGACGAGTGAAACGGCGTTGCCACCTGCGCAAGTCATTGATCCGACTAGCGCCGGCTACTGTGCATGGGGTTGTTTTCGCAGTTTTTGTTGCAGCCGGCCTCACGCCGCCTGCGACACCACGCGGTTGCGGCCGTCGTGCTTGGCTCGATAGAGCGCGGTGTCGGCGCGCTTGAGGACGTCGGCGACCGCCTCGCCCTTCTGCTCCAGCGTGGTGAGGCCGATCGAGATCGTGACCTCGATGCGCTTGGTGCCCTTGTGGATCGCGAACGGTTCGCCCGCGATCGAGCGGCGCAGGCGCTCGGCGACCATGCCGGCGACATGGAGATCGGTCTCCGGCATCACGATGACGAACTCCTCGCCGCCGTAGCGGCAGGCCAGATCAATGCCGCGGATCGACTTGCGGACGCGCACCGCGAATTCGCGCAGCACGTCGTCGCCGGCATCGTGGCCGTAATTGTCGTTGATCGACTTGAAATAGTCGATGTCCAGGATCATCAGCGCCAAGGGCTTGCCGCGGGTCGCGGCCTGCTCGGCGAGGGTCGCCAGATGACTCTCCATGTAGCGGCGATTGTGCAGGCCGGTGAGCGCGTCGGTGATCGCCATCTCGATCGAGTTCTGCACGTTGTCGCGCAGATGATCGGTGTAGCGGCGGCGGCGGATCTGGGTGCGGGCGCGCGCCAAGAGCTCGGTCTTGTCGATCGGGCGCAGCAGATAGTCGTTCACGCCAATCTCGAGGCCGCGGAGCAGCCGCGTCGAGTTCTCGGGGTCCGCGATCGCCAGGATCGGCACGTGGCGCGTGCGCTCCAGCGAGCGCGCCTGGCTGCAGAGCCTGAGGCCGTCGAAATTGTTGAGGTCGAGCGAGACGATCAGCAGGTCGTAATTGCCCTCGGCGGCGTGGAACAGCGCTTCGGTCGGGTTCGGCTCGACATCGACGGTGTGCTCGGCGGCGAGCAGGCTCGCCAGCCGCTCATAGGAGGACTGGCGGTCGTCGACCAGGAGGATGCGACCGCCCTTGCCGGTGTCGGCGACCGCAGTGCGCTCCGGCGCCTGCATGCCGATCTCGAGCGAAGTGATGGCGCGCATGCGCAGCTCGTCGGTCATCATCTTCAGCCGCGTCAGCGAGCGCACGCGCGCGATCAGCACGACGTCGGAGACGGGCTTTGTGAGGAAATCGTCGGCGCCGGCTTCGAGCCCGCGGTTACGATCGGAGGGGCTGTCGAGCGCCGTGACCATCACGACGGGGATGTGGTGCGTGGCCGGATCGGTCTTCAGGCGGCGGCAGACCTCGAAGCCGTCCATGTCGGGCATCATCACGTCGAGCAGGATGATGTCGCATTCGGCGCGGCTGGCCAACACCAACGCCTCGGCGCCGTTCGAGGCGGTCATCACGTCGAAATATTCGGCGGACAGGCGGGCTTCGAGGAGTTTGACGTTGGCAGGAACGTCATCGACAACCAGGATACGCGCGGACACTTTGCACTCACTTCCTATCCGATGAAACGCCGGACCGTCTCAATGAATTTGCCGACCGAGATCGGCTTGGACAAATAGGCTTCGCAGCCGCCCTCGCGGATGCGCTCTTCGTCGCCCTTCATCGCGAAGGCCGTGACCGCGACGACGGGAATGGCGCGCAGCTCCGGATCGTCCTTGATCCAGCGCGTCACCTCCAGGCCCGAGACCTGCGGCAGTTGGATATCCATCAGCACGAGGTCGGGCCGCATCTTCCGAACGAGATCCAGCGCCTCGTAGCCGTTGCTGGTGCCCGTGGTCTGGTAGCCGTGCGCCTCCAACAGGTCGCGGAAGAGCTTCATGTTGAGCTCGTTGTCTTCCACGATCAGGACGGTCTTAGCCATCCCGTCCTCCTGATTGGCACGAAGCCCGATACATGTGACGCCTCAGGCGCCGCTCCCCGGCGCTTCGAAAACTGGATTCAAACTAGCCTCAGATTCGCTCTAGTTTCGTTAAACCCGAGGGGCCACTTTCTGCGATGTGGTTTCCAGTTGCTTGTCGGGGGTCGCAAGACTCAGGCGCGAGACTCGGGCATATTCCAAAGTAGACACTGAAAGTTAACGGAAAGGCAAACTGGCCCCTTGAAAAAGCCTGTTCACAACCCCCGCGAAGTCGCTGAAATCGTTGCGATTCAGGCATTGTCCTTTGTCGCGGGCGAGCCCGAGCGGCTGGGCCTGTTCCTGGCCGAGACAGGTGTCGGCCCGGAGACCCTGCGGAACGCCGCCTCGGACCCGAATTTCCTCCTCAGCGTCCTCGATTTCGTGCTGCGCGATGATGCGACCGTGAAGGCCTTTGCCACGGCCTCGGAGCTGCATCCGACCAACGTCGCCGCGGCGCGGCAGGTGCTGGGCGATGCGCTCGGCGACCGGACCTGGGAGCGCGACGTGCCGTGAGCGTCCCGGAGGCGGCCGGGCCCCGCTGCTTCTGCCGGGATTGCCTGGCCGATCTGGATGTTGACGTGCAGAACCTGGGCGTGCGGCGCTGCTCGGCTTGCGGTTCCCCCCGCCTCGTCCGCCACCGTGCGCTTTCGAGCCTGACCATCGCCCATATCGATTGCGACGCCTTCTACGCCACGGTCGAGAAGCGCGACAATCCTGATATCGCCGACAAGCCCGTCATCATCGGCGGGGGAAAACGCGGCGTCGTGTCGGCCGCCTGCTACATCGCACGCACCTATGGCGTCCGCTCCGCCATGCCGATGTTCAAGGCGCTGGAAGCCTGCCCGCACGCGATCGTGATCCGACCCGACATGGCGAAGTACGTCCGCGTCGGCCGCGAGGTGCGCCAGGCCATGCAGGCGCTGACGCCGCTGGTCGAGCCGCTCTCGATCGACGAGGCCTTCCTCGACCTCTCCGGCACCGAACGGGTTCACGGCATGATCCCGGCAAAGGTGCTGGCGCGGTTTGCCCGCAACGTCGAACGCGACATTGGCATCAGCGTCTCGGTCGGCTTGTCCTGCAACAAGTTCCTCGCCAAGATCGCCTCCGATCTCGACAAGCCGCGCGGCTTTGCCGCACTCGATCAGGAGGAAGCGCGTTCGATGCTGGCTTCGAGGCCGGTCGGCTTCATCTTCGGCGTGGGCCCTGCGACGCAGGAACGCCTTGTGCAGCGCGGCTTCCGCATCATCGCCGACCTTCAGAAGGCCGACGAGATCGAGATGATGCGGCAATTTCCGAGCGACGGCCGCCGGCTTTGGCGCCTTGCCCGCGGCATCGACGACCGCCGCGTCGAGCCCGATCGCGGCGCCAAGACGATCTCCAGCGAGACCACGTTCGAAACCGACATCCGCGATTTCGCAACGCTGGAGAAGATTCTCTGGCGCCTCTGCGAGAAGACGTCGTCGCGGCTGAAGAGCAGCGAGCTCGCCGGCTCGACCGTCACGCTGAAGCTGAAGACTTCCGACTTCCGCCAGCGCACCCGGTCGCAGTCGATCGCAGCGCCAACGCAGCTCGCCGCAAAGATCTTTTCGATCTGCCGCGAAATGCTGGCCAAGGAGATCGACGGCACCGCCTTCCGCCTGATGGGCGCCGGCGTTAGCGCATTGCGCGAGGGCTCGCCCGCCGACGACACCGACATGCTCGACCGCCGCGCCGCCTATGCCGAGCGCGCCGTCGACAGCCTGCGCAAGAAGTTCGGCAGCGCCGCGGTGATCCGCGGCATCGCCTATGATGGGCCGGAGAAGGCGCGGGAGTGATCGAGCCCTGCTCAACTCAGTCGCGTTCGAAGATCCGTGCCCCCGGATAGACGCGCCTGGCATACTGAACGACCAACTGCCGATCCTGATTTTCCAGGAACGGGGTTCGGATCTGACAAGACCCGACAATAAGGTGCCACAAGCCGTTGAGCTTTCGAATGACGACGTTCATTTGAGTCTCCTCGCAGTGACCCGAGTGGACTCAAATTGTAAGAATCTCCCGCCGTCGCTCAATTGTACCAGCGTAAGGTCAGCGTATGAGAAGGATTAGGAAAGATATACAAAGGTATGTCGGCCATGGTTCCAACAGCTTCCGGCGTCGATAGCTTCGCAAGGGCTCAAACGGTCCTACCCGTCCAGGGGCTGGCAACGTGACAGGCGAACGCGACCTCAACGCGCTGTTGAGAAACATGAAGCCGGAGATGCTGGACGGCACCTTCGTGTTTTGCACGATCCCACCCGGCGAGCCCATTCCCGCAGCGGTCAACCCACTGCTGACGTTCCGCGAGCAGGAAGGAACGACGCTGGTGATCCTGCGCGAAGAGGCCGAGGCGTCAGGCTTACGCCACGCGTTTGCCTCGCGCCTGATCACGCTGACGGTTCACTCCGCACTCGATGCGGTAGGCTTTCTGGCGGCCATCACGGCGCGACTGGCCGAAGCCGGCATCAGCGTGAATGCCGTTTCGGCCTTCCATCACGATCATCTTTTCGTGCCTGCCGACAGGGCCGATGAAGCGATGGCTCTCTTGCATGACAGGTTCAGTCCGAAACAGGTTTGATTGAGCTTGATCTAGAGCATGCTCTAGCCTGTAAAGCGATGGCTGGCCTCGATTCAAGGAGACAGCCCATGACAGTGACCGACAACAAGGCGCTCATTCAGGACATCATGGACGCGCGCGCACGTCGCGACCCCAACCCGTTCATCGCCGCGATGGCAGATGACTTCGTCTGGCGGATCACCGGCTCGACGGCCTGGTCCGGCGAGTATGTCGGCAAGGCCGACGTGCTGGAGCGCCTGATGAAGCCTCTCCACCGACAATTCAGCGCTCCCACCAGCCTCACGGCATCCCGCATCATTGCTGAAGGCGATTACGTCGTCGCCGAGTGCCGGGGCAATGCGACGACGCTTGCCGGCGAGCTTTACGCCAACACCTACTGCTTCGTCATTCGCATGGCGGACGGAAAACTGCGCGAGCTGACCGAGTACATGGACACCGCATTGGTCGAGAGGGTGCTAAGGCCGCCCGGCAGCCAATGAGGCCGGCGCAGACTTGAGACCTCCATGCGGTGACACGGCGGGTCTTTCCCCACCGACGATCCACTCCTGATAAAATTCGACCTTGGCTTCGATGAGCGCCAAGGCCTGCGACCAACGGTGGATATTGTCCTGCACGCGCTGCTGGTGGGCTGCGAGCAGCGCGTGACGCTCGTTCAACGTTGCTTCGCCTCGTTTCGCAAGCGTCGCATATTCGCGCATCTGCTTGACCGACATGCCGGTGCCACGCAGGCGCTCCATCAGATCCAACCAGCCAACGTGAAAATCGCTGTAGACGCGCCGTCCACCGCGATCCCTGATAACGCCGGGGATTAAGCCCTGAGCTTCGTACCAGCGGATGGTGTGAATACTGCGGCCCGTTCGGCTGGCGACCTCTCCGATGCGAAGCTCCCGCGACATGGTCTTCCCTCTCGTTCGAAACCGCCTCGCAAGGCTCAACACATCCTGCGCGGTCTCCTCAATCAGCGACCGCCACCGCCTCGATCTCGATCAGCCATTCCGGCGCGGCCAGCGCGGTGACGCCGACGAGGGTGGAGGCCGGCGGCTCCATGCCTTCGAAGAAGGCGGAGCGGGCCTTGCCGATGATCGGGCGCAGCTCCGGCTTGTAGTTCACCACGAAGGTCGTGATCTTGACGATGTTGGCGTAGCTCGCGCCGGCAGCTTTCAGCGCGAGGCCGAGATTCTGCATCACCTGCGTCGTCTGCGCGGCGATATCGCCCTCGCCGACGATCCGCCCCTCCTCGTCGGTCGACACCTGGCCCGAAATGTAGATGGTGCGCGCACCCGTGGCGGTGACGACGTGGGAATAGGCCGGATTGTGGTGCAGGCCGCTGGGGCGGAGATGGTCGAGCTTGGGCATGGTGCTTGCCTCCCGGAGTTTGTGGTTGGGAGGGAGCGTAGCTGGAGAGGGCGCTGAGGGCTAGCCCGTCATTGCGAGGAGCTCTTGCGACGAAGCAATCCAGAATCCCTCCGCGCAAAGATTCTGGATTGCTTCGCTGCGCTCGCAATGACGACACCGAGTGAGAGCCGACAAACAACTCTCGCCGTCATTCCGGGGCGGTCCGCAGGACCGAACCCGGAATCTCGAGATTCTCAGGTGCGCAATTGCGCACCATAGTTCTCGCTTCGCGAGCCCCGGAATGACGATCGACGCTCAATTACAGGGCTTGCTGTCCTTCACGTCGAACTTGCCCATCGCGCCGGAGATGACGAAATCATTGTAATCGAGCACGAGCTGGCGCGAGACGCCGTTCTCATAGAGCTCGAACGCCATTGCATAGATCGGTGTCTGCTCGCCTTCCTTCTGCTGGGCCTCGCGGTCGAAATAGCTGACAGTGACGGGCCAGCGCTTGAGCGATTTCATGTGCTCGTCCGTGGTCGACGGATCGATCGAGCTGGCGCGGTCGGCGGGGATCGCTTGGCCGATCACGGTCAGCGTGTTGTAGACCTTCTGGCCGTCGTCGGAGCCGTCATAGACGGACAGTTCGAGCAGCGATTTGCCGTCCCTGGCGGCGGCGATGATGCGCTGGATCTGCTCGGTCGGGAACACGATCTTGCCGTCGAGCGTAAAGCTCCTCGGCGCCGGCAGCTTCAGCTTGACGTTGATGTGGTCGCCGTCGCGCTCCGCCGAGCCGTCGACCCGGCCGGCGTCGGCCTCGTTCATCCGCGTCTCGATCTTGAAGCGGTAGCTCTTGCCCGCGGCATCCTCCCAGGAATTGGAACGGAGGTCGCTGAGCGTGACCTTGCCCTCGCCGCTGTCGAGCTCGGAGACCTGGCGGAATTCGGAGGTGTAGCCCTCGCAGGAGCTTCCGGTGAAGTTGTAGAGGATGCGGCCGCGCGCGCTGTTGACCGAATTGGAGCGCGATTTGACGAGGCTGAGGTCATAGAGCGCCTGATGCGCGAGGAACGGACCGTTGGCGGCCAGCGCCCCGCCTCCGGGGCCACAAGCGGCCGCCGCGAGCGCCATTACACCGAGCGAAGTCCGGAAAAGGTGCATCATGTCTGTTCCTTGAAGATGCGTCCTTGGGGACAGCAGATTCGACATTTTAATGACCGTTCCATTGCGTCGCAACTGAGGCCGTTTCACGTAAAGTTGCGGCCCTCGCCCTGAACCTCCTGCCCTGCCTCAACAAAATGCAGCCCCTTGGGGTTGCTTGCATGTGGCGGCACGATGGGCGAAACAGGACGCTCCCGGGCACCAATGGGCCGCGCCGGGGTGGATGATTTTTGGACAACGAGGTCGAAGATGGCGGGCACGGTCGAGCAGAAACTGGCGGAACAGGGCATCAAGCTGCATGAGGCCCCCACCCCCGTGGCCAACTACGTGCCGTTCGTGCGCACCGGCAATCTGCTGTTCGTCTCCGGCCAGGTCTGCTTCGATCCTGCCGGCAAGCTGATCGCCAAGGGCAAGCTGGGTGCCGGCGTCTCGATCGAAGACGGCGTCGCGGCCGCGCGCGGCTGCGCCGTCAACCTGCTCGCCCAGGTCAAGGCGGCCCTGGGCGATCTCGACAAGGTCGCGCGCGTGGTACGCCTCGGCGGCTTCATCAACTCGGCGCCGGACTTCCTCGACGGGCCGAAGGTGCTCAACGGCGCCTCCGACCTGATGGTCGCCGCCTTCGGTGACAAGGGCCGCCACGCCCGCACCACCGTCGGCGTCGCCTCGCTGCCGGCGGATGCGGCGGTGGAGGTCGAGGGCGTGTTCGAGGTCGCCTGAGGCCAGCATCGTGCGTGCCCCTGATTGGCTGACAGCCCGGCCGGTCGCCCATCGCGGCCTGCACGACATTTCCCGCGGCATCGTCGAGAACATGCCGGGCGCGGTCCAGGCCGCGATCGCGGGCAATTTCGCGATCGAGGTCGACATCCAGCTCTCCGCCGACGGCGAAGCCATGGTCCATCACGACCATGCGCTCGGCCGCCTCACCGAGGCCGCCGGCGAGGTGGTCGAGAAGACCGCCGCGGAGCTGAAGGCCATCAAGTTCAAGGATACGGACGAGCGGATGATGTCCCTGTCCGACCTCTGCGCCATGGTCGCCGGCCGCGTTCCGCTGGTGATCGAGGTGAAGAGCCATTTTGGCGGCGACCGCAAGCTGGTGAAGCGGATGGCCGAGGTGCTGGCGTCCTATCAGGGCCCGGCGGTCGGCATGTCCTTCGATCCCGACCAGGTGCTGGCCTTGCGCGAGCTGCTCCCCTCCCGCCCGCGCGGCATCGTCGCGCAGCGCAGCTATGAGGACGAGTACTGGGCGAAGCTCACCGAGGCGCAGCGCGACGGCATGCTGTACCTGCGCCACGGCTTCCAGACCCAGCCGCATTTCGTCGCCTTCAAGGTCGACCACCTCCCGGCACCCGCCCCCTGGGTCGCCCGCAATGTGTTCGGCTGCGCCCTGCTCGGCTGGACCGTCCGCACGCCCGAGCAGCGGACCCGGGTCGGGCAGTATGCGGACCAGATGATCTTTGAGGGGTTCGTGCCGTAGGGCTGGCACGCTCCCTCCACCGTCATTGCGAGGAGCTCGCGACAAAATTGCGAAGCAATCCAGAGTCCCTCCGCGGAGACGCTCTGGATTGCTTCGCTTCGCTCGCAATGACCGTGATTGTTGAGGGATATTCGCGCACTCACTAGCATCCCGGTCGCGACGACATGTGAGTTCCCGCCCTCTTGAAGTCGCTGCTGCAATGCACGATCTTGGACGCGATGGCATCATCCGAAATCACGCTCGAGGCCGTACCGTCCATTGGCGAAGTGTCGCCCGAAGATTGGGACGCCTGCGCAAATCCCGGCAAGGCTCTTATCGAAAAGGCCTGCAACGGGCATGGCAAGGGATCCTCATCCGGGCTCCCAGGCGATTCGGCCGGTTTCTTAAAGCCTGCCTATAACCCGTTCGTCTCGCACGCGTTTCTCGCCGCCGTCGAGAAATCGGGTTCGGCGACCCTCCGCACCGGATGGGGACCCCGGCATCTCGTCGCCAAGATCGACGGCCGCGTCGCCGGCGTCGTGCCCTGCTATCTGAAATCGCATTCTCAAGGCGAATACGTCTTCGACCGCGGCTGGGCCGACGCCTATGAGCGGGCCGGCGGGCGCTATTATCCGAAGCTTCAGGTCTCGGTTCCCTTCACGCCGGCCACGGGTCCACGGCTGCTGGTCCGCGACGGTGTCGACCGCGAGCGCATCACGGAGGCGCTGGCGAGCGGGCTGGTGGCGCTGTGCGGCGTCAGCAAGGCTTCCTCGGTGCACGTCACCTTCGCGCGGGAAGCGGAGTGGAAGCTGCTCGCCGGGCACGGCTTCCTCCAGCGCACCGACCAGCAGTTCCACTGGCACAACGATGGGTTTGCGAGCTTCGACGATTTCCTCGCCACCCTGAACTCGCGCCACCGCAAATCGATCAAGCGCGAACGCCGCGACGCGCTCGCGTCCGGCGTCACCATCCACTGGCTCACCGGAAAAGACATTACCGAGGAAGCCTGGGACGCCTTCTTCGAATTCTACATGGAGACCGGCTCGCGCAAATGGGGCCGCCCGTATCTGACGCGCGCGTTCTTCTCGCTGATCGGCGAGACCATGAGCGAGGATGTGCTGCTGGTGATGGCCCGCCGCAACGAGCGCTGGATTGCGGGCGCGATCAACTTCATCGGCTCGGACACGCTGTTCGGCCGCAACTGGGGCGCGGTCGAGCATCATCCGTTCCTGCATTTCGAGGTCTGCTACTACCAGGCGATCGATTTCGCGATCACACGCGGCCTCACACACGTCGAGGCCGGCGCGCAAGGCGAGCACAAGATCGCGCGCGGCTACCTGCCGAAGACGACCTATTCCGCCCACTTCATCGCCGATCCGGGCCTGCGCCGCGCCATCGACGACTATCTCAAGCGCGAGCGCGCCTATGTCGCCGAGGCCGGGCGGGAGCTCGCCGAACTCGGCCCGTTCCGGAAAGGCGCGGACGAGGCGCCTTGACGGTTCGATGCGCTGGTGACAGTAAGCGCAAAATTCCGAGGAGCCGCCGAGGAGCTGCCATGACCGCCTACGACCCCAACAACATCTTCGCAAAGATCCTGCGCGGCGAGTTTCCCTGCCACAAGGTCTATGAGGACGAGCACGTCTTCGCCTTCCTCGACATCATGCCGCGGGTGCCCGGCCATACGCTGGTGATCCCGAAGGCCCCTGCCCGCAACATCCTCGACATCAAGCCCGACGAGTACGCCCATGTCGCCCGCGGCGCGCACAAAATCGCCGCAGCCGCGATGAAGGCGTTCAAGGCCGACGGCATCACCGTGCAGCAGTTCAACGAGCCGGCCGGAGGACAGGTGGTATTTCACCTGCACATGCACGTCTTGCCGCGCCACGACGGCGTGCAAATGCTGCCGCCCGCGAGCCGCAAGGAAGACGTCAAGGTGCTGGAAGAGAATGCGACCAGGCTGATCGCGGCGCTGAAGGCGGGCTGAACGTTTCCACACTGTCATTCCGGGGCGCGCCTTTTGGCGCGAACCCGGAATCCATTCCACCACCATCGCCGTTGCCTGATGGATTCCGGGCTCGACGCTTCGCGTCGCCCCGGAATGACGACTATTCCGTCTGGAAATCCCCGGCTTGCGGCGCGGCCAGTGGCGTGAACTCGCAGCGGTCGGGCTTGATGTCGATCAGCGGCGTGTTGTCGAGGCAATCGAGCCCGCGCACCAGAATGGCATTGCCCTCGATGCCGACCAGCTTGACGATCGAGGTGCCGATCGGGTTCGGCCTGACCGGCGAGCGCAGCGAGAACGTGCCGCGGGTCTTCTCGTTGTTCTTCGGGCTTTGCAGGATGATGTCGCGGCGCGACTTGTCGAGCCAATAGAGCACTTCGAGATTGCTGTAGAAATCGACGCCCTTGATGGCCGGCACGAACGGCTCGAAGATCTCGAGGCGGCAGATCGGGCCGTCGTGCCGCCCCTGCCGCGGCGTCTCCAGCCGCGACGTCCAGGGCGTGCGGATACGGCCAATGAAGACGAGACCGGCATCCTCCGCGGGCGGCAGCTCGATGGCGACCTCGCCCTCGCGGAGCTCGTTTTCGCGAACCATATTTCCTGTTCCTTGCTGTTCGCCGGCGGTTTTAGCCCAACCACCACTTGCCGGCCAGCATGAAGACTTCGCCGGCGACCACGCCCGCAAAAATCGAGCGGCGCGTCAGCAGGAAGACGACGAGCCCGGCGCCGACCGCGCCATAGCGCAGGACATCGGGCACGCTCGCCAATGCGCCCGGCGGCTCGACCACGATCTGGGCGATGACGCCGGCCAGGATGGCGGTGGCGACCGCCCTCACCCAAACCAGAAGCTCGGAACCCTCGTCGATGCCGCCGCCGAACCACAGGCCCAGCATGCGCCAGATCTGGTTGGGAACGACGCCGGCGACGAACAAGACTGCGAGCGCATGCCAGTCGCCGATGAGCTGTGCAAAACTCATGCGCGCACCTCCCGCCACCAATGCACGCCGTAGGCGATCGTGCCGGCCACCACGCCGCTGACGAGGATGTCGAGGCCGGAGTTCATCTTCGCCGCCAGCGGATAAAGCAGAATCCCGAGCGCCAGCGCGACCACGTCGGCCACCTCGCGGCTGTTGCGCGCGGTCGAGAACAGGAAGGACAGTGGGGTCAAGAGCAGGATCGCCGCTCCAAGCGTCTGCGTCAGGTTGGCGGCGAGGAAATAGCCGACCGTGTTGGCGGTGAGGCATACCGAGACGAGACCGCAGCCGAGCCCATGGACGAAGGCGATGCGCCGCTCGCGCGGCACCTGCGGCAGGAAGCGGTGGCATTCGACCCAGAGCGTCACGGCGGTGAGATGCGCGGCGAAGACCAGTTCGCGCCGTTTCGTCTTCGGCGTGCGCATCAGCGGCAGCACCGAGACCACCATCGGAAACAGGCGGATCGCACTGACCGTCACCGCGATCGCCGATTGGATGACGGTCGCGCCCGAGCCGAGCGTCGTGATCAGGATGATCTGCGCCGGGCCTGCCCAGACGAACAGCGTCGAGCAGAGCGCCCAGAGCAGGCTGAAATGGCTGTCGTGGGCGAGCGCGCCGATGCCGAGATAGGTCACGAACAACACGATGGTGAGGATCGTCTGCGTGATCGAGCGCAGCCCCCACGCAAAGGCGCGCCAGGGACTTTGCCATTGAGGTGAATCGAGCGGGGGAAGCGCCACGGAACGGTCGGCCTGAATGAAGAATCGTGACCGCATAACGGGCAACGCGCGCGGCCGCGTCAAGGAAGGGCGCGGCGGGGCTGGCATGCGCGCGGCTAACACCCACGCTGTCATTCCGGGGCGCGCCCTCTTGGGCGCGAGCCCGGAATCCATTGAGCCGCAGAGATTGCCGCTTGATGGATTCCGGGTTCGCGACATCGTCGCGCCCCGGAATGACGGCGGGAGAGAGTTGCCCCTACCCGCTCACCCCCCTATTCTTCAGCACGAAGCAGGCGCCGCCAGCCTTGCGGATGCGGTTGCAGAGATCATCCGCCTCGCTGCGCGTATCGGCGCCGATGCGCACCTGGTAGAACGCGCGCGTGCCGCGGCTGCGCATCACCGAACTCAGCAGGCTCGGATCGCGCTCGCCGATCACCGCGCTCAGCCGCGTGACGGCGCGGGAATACATCGCCAATGCCCTGTTGCGGTCGAAGCCGGCGGCGAGCTGCACGCCCCAGATCTTCGCGGCGGCCAGCTCCACATGCTGCTCGAGCTCGGCGACGAACGGATTCGGCGCGCGCTTCAACAGGGCCATGAGATCGCGGCAGCTCGTCGGCGGCGCGCTCGGCGGTCCCTTGCCGGTGCTGCCGGCCTTCGCCCAGGCCTCCACCGTCGCACCGGTGATGGCATAGACGTAATTGCGGGTCTGCTCCGGCATCGGACCGGTGCCGGCGAGCCATTCCTGCACGCGGCGCGGTCCGGCATTGTAGGCGGCTGCCGCAAGTCCGAGATTGCCGAACTGGTTGCGCAACTCGTTGAGGAATTCGGCGGACTTCGGCAAGGCCTGAACCGGGTTGAAGGGATCGAGCAGCCCGCGCTCGCTCGCGGTGCCCGGCATGAACTGCGCGATCCCCTGCGCATGCTCGCCGCTGCGCGTCATCGGGCCCACCGCATCGGCCTGGAAGCGGCTCTCCTGCCAGATCACGCGGGCAAAGAATTCCAGCGGCAGATTGGCGTCCCGCGCAGCCGCCTCGACGATCAGGCAGATCGATTCCCGCGTGTCGCTCTCGCGCGCATCCGCTGCCTTTTGCGGCGGCGTCGCCTGCTCCTCCACGCTCGGCACCGCGACGTTGGTCCCCGCGGGCGAGCTGTCCCCAGCCGCGACTTCTGTCGCAGAGGCGAGCAGCGCGGCAACGACGAGTGATGCAATTCGCGCCAACACTGCCCACGCATCGCTGTGGCGAACGCCGGCGCGGCATGCGAGAAGATGATCCGCCATGTTGTGGCATCGTGCCATGGTTTGACGAGTTGCCAATATATGCTGCCTGCCCTGCTTCTCCCAATGCGCTCCCCCGCCAAACGGATCCGCGCGATCCTTGCCCTCGCCGCCCTGGTCCTGTCCGCCGCGCCGGCCCTGGCGCAGGTCAGCTGGCGAATGACCACGGAATATCCGCAAAACAACATTTCCGGGATCGGCCTCACCACTTTCGCCGATCGCGTGGCGGCGCGCACAAACGGTTTCGTGACCGTGGCCAATGCCTTCGACAATGAGCTCAAGATCAACTCGGGCGAGATGCCACGCGCTGCGCTGGACGGCCGGATCGCGGGCGGCGATGCCTTTGCGGGCGCGCTGTCCGGCCTCGACCCGGTGCTCGGGCTTTCGACCCTGCCCTTCCTGGTGCAATCGGTCGACATCGCCCGTGCCACCAATGCGCGGGCACGCCCGCTCTACGAAAAGGCGTTCGCCGCCCGCGGTCTCAAGCTGCTCTATCTGACAATCTGGCCGGCGACGGGCCTCTGGTCGGATCACGCGCTCGCAGGCGCCGACGATCTGCCCAAGCTGAACCTGCGGGCCTATGATGCCAATTCCAGCGCGGTGATGCGCACGGCCGGGGCCAATGCGCAGTTCCTGCCGATGGACAAAGCGCTCGCCGGATTGAAGGAGCACCAGTTGAATGCGTTCCTCACCTCCGGCGACGGCGGCGCGGGACGCAAGCTCTGGGACTTCCTGCCGCATTTCACGGCGATCAACTATGCGATGCCGGTCTCGATCGCCTTCGTCCGCAGCGAGGCGTTCGCCGCGCTGCCGGAGCCGATGCAGCGCGAGGTGATGGCTGCGGCGGCCGAGACCGAGCAGAGGCAGTTCGCGCTGCTGACCCATCGCACGGCGGAGAATTATGCGCGCATGCGCGACAACGGCGTCAACATCGCCGAGCCCGCGCCGCCGTCCCTCGTC
Source organism: Bradyrhizobium sp. CCBAU 11361 (assembly GCF_028128935.1). Lineage (NCBI taxonomy): Bacteria > Pseudomonadati > Pseudomonadota > Alphaproteobacteria > Hyphomicrobiales > Nitrobacteraceae > Bradyrhizobium > Bradyrhizobium sp. CCBAU 11361. Next base: position 26,268 of record NZ_LBJZ01000180.1, on the reverse strand, counting down.
ACCGCACTCCGCAACGCCGCGACGGACGCGATCGCCGCCTGGGAGACCCAGGCCGGCGCGGATGCGGCGGCGATCGTCGAATGGGCACGGCAGCAATAAGGGGTCGCAGCCAACGGCATGCGACCGCTCCCCTCCGACGAGATGTCGGCTGATGTCCCGTTGCGCTGCTTCAGTTCTTGACCGGCACCAGGCTTTCGCCGCTGATGGCGCGGTCAAGGGCGTCGATCAGCGCCTGAATCTCCACGAACTTGTTGCGCGCCCGCTCGGCCGTGTCGCGCACGAAGGGAGCGGCCAGCACTTTCGCATGCGCGTCTCTGTCCTCGATCATGCGATCGCGGGCCTTCTTCAGGGTTTCAAGTCGCTCGCTCATGTAGGCTCCTCTGCAAAATATCTTCGCGATCGCAACCGGGGACTTTAGTCGAAGCCCGCCGGAAGCTCGCCTTTCCGGAAAAACACCGTTGGCTCATCGTCATAGTCACCCATTTCTGCATCGCCGCTGGACGAGAACGCAACGACGCCGAGCTTGCTCAAGGCCAGCCTCTCCGCCGTTCGCAGCGCGCCGCTTTCCGATTTGCAGACGATCGGAGAGTCGGCCTTGAGATTCCCGCCCTTGCCGGCGTTGAATGCCTGCACGACGTAGGTTGTTTGGCGGACCATGACGTCTCCTCTGACCCTGTTGGCAAACGGAATTGACGTCACCGACTGCGAACGCCGTACTCAGCGTCGCATCGCTTCCATGAGCGCGGAAATCCTGATCGTTGCAAAACTGGAGAAGGTGTCCGACACGGCATATGGCAGGATGATCTGGTCATTGTGCCTCATCGCACCGCAGGTATAGACGACGTTGGGGACATACCCTTCGCGCTCGGACGGTTCAGGCCGCAACAGCGGCTCGCTCGAACGCGCCAGCACCCTGGATGGATCGCGCTTGTCGAGCAGCGCCGCACCGATCGAATATTTGCGGACGGGGCCGACACCGTGCGTCAGCAGCAGCCAGCCTTCGTCGAGTTCGATCGGCGACCCGCAATTGCCGATCTGGACGAACTCCCAGGGAAACTGCGGTTTCAGAAGGGCCCGGCCGCCTTCCCATGTGGAGAGATCGTCCGAATAGACCAGATACAGGTTCTCGTTGTCCTGCCGCGCGATCATGGCATAGCTGCCGCCGATCTTGCGCGGGAACAGCGCCATGCCTTTGTTGTGTGCCGCAGCCCCCCGCAAAGGCGTCAGTCGAAACGACATGAAATCGCTGGTCTCGATCAATTCGGACCGGATCGCCCGCCCGCTGTAGGCCGTGTAGGTCGCGTAATAGGTCTTGCGATCGCCGTCGCTGAATTGGACAAAGCGCGCATCCTCGATGCCGTTCGACTGGGATTCGGTCACGGGAAAGATGACACGCTCGCTGAGATCTTCCTCGGGCCTGAACGTCAGCTCGACCCGGTCGCCGTCCGGGCCGGATGCGCGATGGCTGATCCGCGGGAGCGAGGCAAGGCGCGCCGTCGGATCGACGGCCAGGCTCCCGTCGGCCGCGATCGTTCCGGTTCGAAATGTCAGTGACGACACGTGCCCTTCTCCAATGGCCCGGAGACTGATGATGAAGCGTTTGTCCCCCTCGGGCGCACCGGATTGATCAGGGTGCGGCACGATGCTCGGATTGAACAAGGCTGAGGCCTCGAACGAATACTCACTGAGAAAATAGGCGCCGATCAGCTGTCGCTGGGTTTTCGAGAAGGCGCCATGCGTTGCGAAAGCATCCTCCATATCGTCGGCGCGGGCCTCGAACCTCTCCAGGAGGTTGCGATGTCGGCCCTCGAAATTGTCAAGGACGTCCGCGAGCTGGGCCGCAACGGCTTCCGAATTGAGTGCGAGAACCCGCTCGACGATATGATTTGCGCGCATCTTGTCGGTCGGGTTGAGATCGCGCGGTTCAGTCGCCGGCTTGAACGGCCGCACGATGACCCGCGCTGGATCGGGACGCAGATGAAGCCCCTGCCGGTTCAAGAAAGAAGATTGAGACACGGTATCCTCGGCTCGCTAGGTGAGAAGGTAAAGTTCAGGCGCCCACGGCGCGCAACGCTATGGGCCTCGTCAGGCTCGTGGTGATGCGTGCAAGCTGGCGCATCTCGGCAAGGCCGAGCAGATAGCAAACCACCGACTCGCCCCCGCGGTTTTCGTTGGCGCGATCGGGGTGCAAGCCATCGCGGCAGCTGCCGGTGAGCGGATCGACCAGCGCCACCGAGAGATCATTGCTGCCGAGAAACCAGGCGAAGGCCCGCGTTGCCATGGCTTTCCATTCGGCATCGCCATCCGCACGCCACGCCGTGAGGCAGGCCGCAATCGTCGCCGTTGCTTCCACCGGCTGCTGATCGAAGGCACGGGGATGTTGCCGCTGCTCGCCGAAGCCGGCGGTGCCGACCGGCCGGAATTGACCTGCCGCGGTCGTTTGTTGCGTCATGAGCCAGCGCAGCGACCTCAATCCGGCATCGAGATATTGAGGCGTTTGCGTCGCCATGCCCGTGAGCATCAGGGCCTGCGGCAATCGCGCATTGTCATAGGCCAGCCCTTCCTCGAACCACACCCAGTCCGGCGTCTCCACCGACGCCAGACAGGACATCAACCTGTCGGCGAGGGAATGCCGGACCTCCCTGGCGTGAAGATCGTCCGGCGCCACGGCGCAGTATGCGTCCAGACCCAGCAGCATGAAGGCCCACGCGCGGGGCGAGCGAAAGCTCTCCGCGATCGACAATGCCTGCGCGAACAAGGCTGCAGCCCACTGGCGCCGCGCCGGGCTCGCGTCCGTGCGCGCCGCCTCGCCCAGGGCCCATAGCGTTCGCCCGTGACTGTCTTCGGAGCCCCTGTCTTCAAGCCAGGTGCGATTGAAGCCCATGAAGTTGCGAAATTGCCCGGTGTCGGGGTTCCACGCGTGCTGCACGAAGGCGGCAAAGCGGGCCGTCAAGACCTCCGACAGGGGTTGCTCGCCCGGATTGTTGAGGGCGCAGGCCAGCAGCAACGCTCGGGCATTGTCGTCGACGCAATAGCCGTGCGCGCGATCGGGCACCGAATGCACCGCATGCTGGAACAGGCCGACATCGTCGCACATCGACAGGAAGTGGCCGATCTGCATATCCGGCGGCGCGGGGCCACGCAGCCCCGGCGAGCCCATGTCGGAGCGCGCAAAGACCTTGGGCCGGTGACCTTGCCGTGCCGTCTCGAAGACCGACATGTAACGCTCGGCCGTGCATTCCCACGTCATCATTCGGCTCGCGGCATAGGCGCGCCGGGACATCGCCTGCCGTCGCACGTCGTCGGTGAGCAATTTTGCGATCTCGCCGCCGATCGCGGCGGCATTGCCGAACGGCACCAGAACTCCGCATCCCTCGGTGAGCAGCTCGCGGGCGTGCCAGTAAGGCGTCGAAACCACCGGCTTCCCCAGTCCAAAGCTGTAGGCCAGGGTCCCCGACGTCATCTGGGCCTCGTTGAGATAGGGCGTGACATAGACGTCGCACATCGAGATGAATTCGAGCAACGTGGCCAGATCGACGAACCGATCGAGGAACACCACGTGATCGTGGATGCCAAGTTCACGCACCCGCGCCATCAAGCCCTCGCGATAGGCCTCGCCCTGGTTTCGAACCAGATTCGGGTGCGTTGCGCCGAGCACGACGTACACTGCGTCCGCGCAGCGCTTCAGGATCGACGGCATGGCGTCGATCATGACCTCGATGCCCTTGTTGGGTGATAGCAGGCCGAAGGTCAGAATGACCGACTTTCCCGCAAATCCGAGCCTGGCCTTCGCTGCATCGGACCCGACGAAGGCGACATCGGGAATGCCGTGCGCAATCACCTCGATCTTGTCGTCCGGCACCAGGTAGACGTCACGCAACAGCTCCCGGCCCTTGTTGGCCATCACGACGACCTTCGACGACGCGTCGACGATACGCTCCACGACGGCGCGTTGCTTCACCGTCGGACTGGCCAGCACCGTATGGAACGTCGTCACGACCGGCATGGTGAGGCGCGACAACAGCACCAGGATATGGGCCCCGGCCTCACCGCCGAAAATCCCGAATTCGTGCTGGAGGCACACGATATCGAACTGGCCGGCATTGAGGAAATCCGCCGCGCGCATGTAGTCGTCGATATGGCCGTCCTTGATCTGGAAGGCGACCGCCGGAGGATAGTCATAGGCCTGACCGGGATCGGTCATCGCCACGATGCTGGTCTCCAGATCCGCGCGCGACATCGAGATCGCCTTCTGCAGGTCGGTCGTGAAGGTTGCAATTCCGCATCGGCGCGGCAGCGAGTTGCCGATGACGGCGATACGGTGGAGCGGCGTCATGTCGGTACCTCGATGATTTCGTTTGATGTCGGCGCCTGGGCGGCGGCGGAATTTGTCGTCCGTCCCGTACAATCCTGCAGCAGGGATGCAATTGGATCCGGTCCCGGATATGCGAGCAGGATGCTCATCCCGCTCGCGCCAACGTCGATGCCGGTACGATCGGCTTCGATGAAGATGGCCTCTCCGACGGTCGCATTCGCCCGTCCGACGCGCCCCTTCCCGCCGATCACGAGGAGCCAGGCTTCCCGATCGGTATCGAGCTCCCAATGCGAATTGGCCTGGAGATCGATCCGCTCAAGCACGAAAGGCGGACTCGCGACGAGAACGGTCCGACCATCAGTGAGGCGCCGCGCAGGCAATTGCGTTGGCGGCGGCCCGGCATCGGAGGCGGCCACCGCGCTGTCCTCATGCAGCTCGCGCTGCCGGCCAAAATCGAACAGGCGGAATGTCGTATCGCTGCGCTGCTGAATCTCGGCAAGCACGATATTGGCGCCGATGGCGTGGATCGTGCCGCCGGGAACGAGGATGACGTCACCTTGCGCGACAGGACGCCACTGCACATGGCCCGCAATCGAGCCGTCCCTGATCGCCGCGCGCAACGCCTGCGGCGTGAGAATCCACTTCAGTCCCAGCGCAACCCGCGCGCCCAGCGGCGCCGACAGGATGTACCACGCCTCGGTCTTCCCGTTCGGCAAGCCGATGGCGTGCGCGAATTCGTCATTCGGGTGAACCTGGATCGACAAGGGCTGGCTGGTGAACAGCAGCTTCAGCAGGAGTGCCGGGCTCGCCGCACGCTCGTCCATACGCCCAAACCACAATTCGCCGACCGGATCAGCCGAAGCGTCGATGCTGCTCCAGGGACGCAGATCGACGCGGCCCCAGGGTTTGCGGGCGATCTCTACGGAGGCATGCTCGATGGTCATCTCCTGTCCGGCTCAAGCCGGCCGATGGAATGCTGGCGGCAACGGCTCGCGCACGAGCCCACTGAGATTCAGGGTCTCGTCCCATTCCCCGATGTCCGAGACCAGAACCTCGCCGACGCGATGCGCGACCATGCTGGGTCGCCCGTCATGGAAGCCAAATTGTGTATGTGACATGGCAGATCCTCCTGGTAATGGCGCTGGTTCACGCCGTCCGCCCGCTGCCACGCCCGCGCTGTCTGGTGACAAGCCTCAACAACCGCGACAGATATTCTTCAGCTTCGCCGCGGTTCGGGCCTCTTCCGCTATGAATGGATCCTTGTATGGGGCCCGAGATATGTCGTTTTCCGCGGCAATGGGCTTCTTCACCTTCGGAGGAAACGCGGCGTCGTAACAGGCGAGCCGTCCGCTCGTGCTTTCGATCGCGTGGCAGTCGGATTCACCGGCGATAGCGCCTTGCGCGAATGTGCCGAGCGTCAATACGACAAGGAGCGTTTTCATCCAGATACCTTTCCGGGCGGCGTTCACACGAGGCATTCTCTTGCGATGAACCTGGGCGCGCCATTTGACGAACCGCAGGCGTCACCTCATGCCTCGAACTGGTCGAACTCATCGGAGAGCAGAATCCGGCCTTGCGGCGTGCATATCCGCACGTCGAGATAGCCTTCCTGCAACAACTCCCTCGCCTTCTTCAAAGCGGCAGCCGTCGTGGTGCGACCCAGGCTCACATAGCCGCTTTGATCGCGCGCGCTCACCAGATATTGGAGCGGCGTCCTATCCATGCAGAAAAGCCGCAGCAGCCACCAGGAGCAACAGAAACAGCGGGACGATCACCGGCGGCACGATCCAGTCGGCCAGATTAAAGCGAGGCATGCACGCTCCTCCTCGTTCGGCGGGAGCGCTAGTGACCCTCAGTCACCGATGGATGCCATGGGAAGGGCGGTGATCCCGTGACCCTACGCTTACGCCCCGCCAATAGCGAGCTTTAAAACGGTACGCGACATCGACGGGGCGGCGTTGCCTCGGCCCGCGGCGTCGTTTAGTCAAGCAGCCGACGGCAATATCAACACGGGCACGGCCAGCATGGTTACAGTCTATTTCGATCTCGACGGCACCCTGACCAACCCGAAGCCCGGGATCACCCGCTCGATCCAGTATGCGCTCGAGCGCTTGGACCTCGCGGTGCCGAGTGAGGACGAGCTGACCTGGTGCATCGGGCCGCCGCTGCATGCCAGCCTGAAAAAGCTGACGGGAACCGACGAGCTCGCCGACCGGGCGCTGCTGCTCTATCGTGAGCGTTTTGCCGATATCGGCCTGTTCGAAAACGAGGCCTATGCCGGTATCATGGACACCTTGGCGACGCTGGCCGCGACGACGCCGCGCATGTTCGTCGCCACCAGCAAGCCCGCGGTCTACGCCACCCGCATCGTCGACCATTTCGGGCTGAAACCGTATTTCGAGCGCGTGTTCGGCTCCGAGCTCGACGGCACGCGCGTCGACAAGCGCGACCTGCTCCGCTACGCCCTCGACGAGGCAAGGGTCGATGCCGCCAGTGCGATCATGATCGGCGACCGCAGCCATGACGTGGTCGGCGCGAGGGCCAACGGCATGACCGCGATCGGCGTGCTCTACGGCTATGGCAGCGAGGCGGAGCTGCGCGACGCCGGCGCGCATCACATCTGCGCCGCGCATCCGGACCTGCTCGGCCATTGTGTGGCCTAGGCGCTGACCGTCTCCACCGCGGCCAGCATGCCCGTTTTCGGGTGACAGCCTCGATACTCGAAGAACTGCTCGTCCGCGGCCGCTACGGTAACCTCGTGGTAGAGCCGCAGTTTGGCTGACGGCCCGAGCGTCGAGAGGTATTTCATCGCCGCGCCGAAGATCCTGACGTGGGTCGGATGTGACTCTGCCCAGCGTTCCAGCGCAGCAAGGCTCTTCCACCAGCTCTGGCCGTAGGACTTTTCGCTCACGCTGCCGTCGGCGGCGAGCACATTCATATAGCGGTTGGCGTAGCAGCCGATACCGAGGCCGTCGTCGCGCAGAAAATCCATGCCCTCGCGCAGCACCGGCTCGACGTCGTCGAGATAGAGCTCTCGCTCCGACGCCTCGGTGTCACTCCAGTCCTGCCCGGACCGGATCAGGCAGAGATTGTCGTGCGCCTTCACCCGCAGCCGCGCGCCATCGCGGACCAGCTCGGGCACCCCGCCGGGTGCCATCGCGTCGGTCTGCGACAGCGGGATGCGATCGCGCATGCCACCCCAATAGGCGTGCTCCTGCACCTCGCCGCTCATGCCCTCTGCAATGACGGCGACACCTTCGGGACGGTCGAGCGAGGAGAACAGCGTCTCGTGCCGCGCCACGGCGGGACGCAGCCCCTCGATGAAGGTGCCGACGCCTTCCCGCTGCCTTCCCGTCCACGCCTCGCGTGCCGGCGCGAACCAGGCATCGAAGCGTGCGACGTCGTCCCAGTAGGCGACCGAGACAACGTTCTCATAGCCGGGCTGGTCGACATAATGCGCGCGGTCCCAATGCGGCGGACCGTTCTCCGCAGCGAAGAGAGCCGCGATCTCCTTCAGCGCGTCTGTCGCAGCCGATGGCGCCACACCGCGATACTGGACGCCGAAATAGACCATCACGACGCGGCTGACGGCGGGCTTGTAGCGCGCCACGAAGGACGGATATGGCGGCTGGTAATCGTCCGGCACGCGCTTGTGGCGCGTGCGCCGAGTTTCGAGGTGCAGAGGAATTGCGGATTCCATAGTCGTGCCCTCCCCTCGATCAGCTCGCCGCCGCGGCGATGTCCGTGGGCTCGACGGTGTCGACCGGCAGTGCGAACTGCTCGACGCGCTGGTATCGCTTCTTGTTGAGCAGCAGCCGCGTGACGTCGGGCCGCGAATAGTGCCCGGCGGGATCGGCCGCATTCTTGGCGACGCCGATGGCGCCGAGGTCGATCTCGGCAATCAGAAGGCCCTCCTGATCCGGCGCGAGCTTGTCGCCGATCTGGCTGCCGTCGGGGCCATAGATCGCGGCAAAGCCGCCGCCGACGTGCAGCAGCGCGTGCTTGTCGGGCCGGTCGCAGAGTTCGTCGATCATCGCCTGCGACACCGTCGCGCACGGCGCGAGCACGAAGCAGGAGCCCTCCACGGCATAGACACGCGAAGCGGCGTTGTTCACCTCGGCGCCGAGCGCCGGCGCGAAGGGATCGTAGAGCGAGAAGCTCGGCCAGGCCGCGACATGCACCTGCTCGTTCTGGGCGTACATCGCGTATTTCGATAGCGGCTGGAGATGCTCCCAGCAGCACAGCGCGCCGATGCGGCCGATGTCGGGCCGCGCGTGCACGGCGAGATCGCTGCCGTCGCCCTCGCCATAGACCGTGCGTTCGGCGTGGGTCGGCCGCAGCTTGCGGCGCTTTGCGATGGTCTCCCCGTCGGGGCCGATCAGCCATTGCGCGAGATAGAGGCTGCCGCCGTCGCGCTCGGACAGGCCGATCACCGCCGTCAGCTTCGCCTTGCGCACGGCATCGCGCAAGCGCTCGGCCTGCGGGCTGTCATAGGACAGCGAATTGTCGAAATAGCGCTGCACAAACCCGCGGCCGATCGCCCAGGCCGGCGAGTCCATCCAGATGTGCCAGGGGTAGCCGGGGATGAAGGCCTCCGGAAACGCGATCAGCCTGGCGCCCTTCTCGGCGGCCTCCCGGATCAGCGCGATCGACTTGTCGATCGAGGCGTCGAGGTCGAGCCAGGCCGGCGCCGCCTGCACCACCGCCACCTTGTACTTTGGATGTTCGATGCCCATTGCCGCCTCCATTGCCGGTTGATCGCAGACCTCGTCCGATGCAGTCTATTTGGCCAAGCCGGGCGGCCGGGCGCTCGACCACGGCGGAACAAAAACTCGACCGGGCGGGATCGCCGCCCCGGTACGGAACTTGCCTGCGATCAGGCCGGATCTGCGCCGACATGCGGTTTTGCTGGATGTGAAAGGGAGGCTTGCCGATGCCAATCCAGTTCACGACGGACGGCAGCCCCGGCTACCGGCGGCTCGCCCTCTGGCAGGACATCGTCTGCGACGTCTTCGTCGGGCTCGACTGCAAGTCCGATCTCGGCAGCGCCTTCCGCGGCTCGGTCACACAGGCCACGCTCGGCAAGGCCGTGTGCTCCGACGTCTGCTCCGATCGCCAGCACGTGTTCCGAACGCCCTCGCGCATTGCGCGCTCGGACCAGGATTTTGTTCTCATCGCACTCGGTAATCGCGGCGACGGCGGCGTGGTGCAGGACGGCCGCGAGACCGTGATCCATCCGGGCGAGTTCGCACTCTACGACACCACGCGTCCCTACGAGCTGAAGTTCAACGGCAGCTTCACGCAGACCATCTTCAAGGTGCCGCGCGAGATGTTGCAGCGACGGCTCGGCGGCACCGAGACGCTGACCGCGATCGCGTTCGGCACTGATGCGCCGCTCGAGCGGCTCGCCTACGACTTCATCTTCAGACTGTGCCAGACCGCGGACCGGCTCGCATCGAACAATTCCGCCGCCCTGTCGGAGCAGGCTGTCGATCTCCTGGCGATGGCGCTGAGCGAGCGGCTCGGCAAGACGCCGCTGCCGTCCTCGACGCATCGCTCCGCCCTGCTCTACCGGCTGAAGGCCCACATCCGCGCGCACCTCGCCGATCCCGACCTTTCGCTGGCGGAGACTGCGGCCGCGCTCGGTATCTCGCCGCGCTACGTGAACGACCTCCTCGCCGACGAAGAGACGTCGTTCCAGCGCCATGTGCTTGCCGAGCGTCTTGCCCAATGCCGGCGCGACCTCGCCTCGCCCATGCTCGCCCACCGCCACATCAGCGAGATCGCGTTTGCCTGGGGCTTCAACGACCTCTCGCATTTCGGCCGCGTCTTCCGCGAACATTTCGGGATGTCGCCGCGCGATTTCCGGCAGGGCCAGCTGCGGCACTGACGTTCATTCCGGTCAGCCATCATCGCAAGCCTTCGTCCTGAGCGAAGGCAGCGCTCGGCAATTCCAGATTGTCTTGGTTGGCAGCCTGCATCAGGCTAGCTCACATGAGGACTCACGCCACGATAAGCGGATCGGAGCTGTTGCTGGGCATGATCGCGATCCGGCTCGCCGCGCTGGTCGTGGTGGGCTGGAGCCTTGCGCTCCTGCCGCGGCAGGCGCGCAACGTCGAGCTCGCCTGCACGCCCTCAGTCGCAGCAGCAATCGAGAGGCAGGCTCCCGTGAAGACCGTCGGCCCGCGCCTCGTCGATACCGCGTTCGATGACATGCTTCGGCACGACTAGAGCGTTCCCGAGCAAGGCCGGTATGTGAGCGCGTGATAGGACAAGGCGCCTGCTTGCGCTAACTTCGACGCCAAGGCCGCACGGATCAATCCGCGGCCAGCCGAGGAGCACATCGATGGAATACCGACGCTTGGGCCGATCCGGCCTCATGGTGCCCGCTTTGAGTCTTGGAACCGGCACCTTCGGCGGCGTCGGCCGCCTCGCTGCTTGGGGCACCACCGACGCGAGCGAAGCGCGGCGGCTTCTGGATATCTGCCTCGAGGCCGGCGTATCGATGTTCGATACCGCTGACGTCTATTCGCTCGGCGAGTCCGAGCGCGTTCTCGGCGAAGCCATCAAGGGCCGTCGCGACAAGGTGCTGATCTCGACCAAGGCGACGTTCCGTTTCGGCGACGGGCCCAACGACATCGGCTCGTCACGGCAGCATCTGCTCGCCGCCATCGACGGCTCGCTCGCCCGGCTCGGCACCGATTACATCGACCTGTTCCAGCTCCATGGCTTCGACGCCTTCACCCCGCCTGAAGAGGTGCTCGCAACCCTCGACGTGCTCGTGCGCGCCGGCAAGATTCGCTATGTCGGCGTCTCCAACTTTTCAGGCTGGCACCTGATGAAGTCGCTCTCCGTCGCCGACAAGCATGGCTTCCCGCGCTATGTTGCCAATCAGACCTACTATTCATTGATCGGCCGCGACTACGAATGGGAGCTGATGCCGCTCGGCCTCGACCAAGGGGTCGGCGCCGTGGTCTGGTCGCCGCTCGGATGGGGACGCCTCACCGGAAAGATCCGGCGAGGCCAGCCGAAGCCCGAGGTGAGCCGCCTGCCCAAGACCGCCGATTTCGGGCCGCCCGTGCCCGATGAGCACGTCTATCGCGTGGTCGACGCGATCGACGAGGTCGCCAAGGAGACGGGCAAGAGCGTCTCGCAGATTGCGCTGAACTGGTTGCTCCAGCGTCCGACGGTCTCGACGCTGATCATTGGCGCGCGCAACGAGACGCAGCTGCGCGAAAATCTCGGCGCGGTCGGCTGGACATTGACCAAGGACCAGATCGCAAAGCTCGATGCCGCGAGCAAGGTGACCTTGCCGTATCCCTACTGGCACCAGCGCACCACCTTCACCGACCGCAATCCGCCGGCGGTGTAGAGACGGCCAACGGCCCGACCGCTCGGCTCCCTGAGCCCTCGCGAAGCGGTCCCGACCCGTTTTCCTGTGCCGGAAGGCCTGCTTCCGGCACAGGAACTGTCCGTGTCCTGCCGGGTTGCGATCCAATCTGCAATTTCCTAATCCGGAGATGAAACACGGCTCGAATCAAGCGCGCCTTCATCATGTCGTCCGCCCCCACAGTGCATGCCGACGGCCTGCCGCAGCCCCAGCGCAACCAGGCGGTCCTGACCATTGCGCTCGGCATCATCATGGCGGTGGTCGACAGCGCCATCGCCAACGTCGCGCTGCCGACGATCGCGGCCGACCTTAACGCGAGCCCGGCCTTCTCGATCTGGATTGTCAACGGCTACCAGCTCGCGATCACCATCTCGCTGCTGCCGCTGGCCTCGCTCGGCGAGATCGTCGGCTATCGCCGCGTCTATCTGGTCGGGCTCGTGCTGTTCACGCTCGCGTCCGCCTTCTGCGCGCTGGCGCATACGCTGCCGCTGCTGACGGTCGCACGCATCATCCAGGGCTTTGGCGCGGCCGGCATCATGAGCGTCAACGCGGCGCTGGTGCGCTTCACCTATCCGCGCAGCCTGCTCGGCCGCGGCATCGGGCTCAACGCGCTCGTCGTCGCCTTCTCGGCCGCGGTCGGCCCGACGCTCGCGGCCGGCATCCTCGCGGTCGGGAGCTGGCCCTGGCTGTTCGCCATCAACGTGCCGCTCGGCGCGGTGACGCTCCTGCTGGGCCTGCGCAGCCTGCCGCACACCAAGCCAGCGAGCCATTCCTTCGACTGGCAGAGCGCCGGTCTGTCCGCGATCACCTTCGGTGTCGGCATTGCCGCGATCGACAGCGTCGGTCATGGCGAGGCCGCGCTCACCTGCCTCGTCCAGTTCGCAATCGCGATCGTCGCCGGCGCACTGCTGATCTATCGCGAAACCCACATGACCTCGCCGCTGCTGCCGGTCGACCTCTTGCGCATCCCCGTCTTCGCGCTGTCGATCGCGACCTCGATCGCATCGTTCTGCGGGCAGATGCTGGCCTTCGTCGCGATCCCCTTCTATCTCCAGAGCCGCTTCGGCTATTCCGCCGTGCATATGGGCCTCCTGATCACGCCGTGGCCGATCGCGCTCGCCTTCGCAGCCCCCCTCGCCGGCCGCCTGGTCGAACATTATCCGGCTGGCCTGCTCGGCGGCATCGGGCTCACGCTGTTCGCCTGCGGGCTCGGCGCGCTCGCCCTCCTGCCGGCCGTGCCAACGCCGCTCGACGTGATCTGGCGGATGGCGCTGGCCGGCGCCGGCTTCGGCCTGTTCCAGACCCCCAACAACCGCACCATGATCGCCGCCGCCCCGCGCGAGCGCGCCGGCGGCGCCAGCGGCATGCTGGGCACGGCGCGGCTGCTCGGCCAGACCACCGGCGCGGCGCTGGTGGCGCTGTTCCTCGGCCTCTATCCAGTTGACGGGACCCGAGTCGCGCTCCTCACCGGCGTCGGCTTTGCGCTCTGCGGCGCGGTGCTGAGCATGCTGCGGCTCTCGCCCGCAGGCGCGCGCGGCGCCGAGCATGTCCGCGTGCAGGACGACCAGCGCCTGCGCGGCGAATAGAACCGGCCACGCGCAGATTCTCGACCCATCTCCACACAACCGGTGCGTGGCTTAACTATCTGGACCAATGACGTATTGCCCTCGCGCTCTGGTTGCGCTTCACAGGCGGCGGGACAAGGGGCATTTCATGCGATCATTTGGAATTGTGGCGCTCAGCGTCATGCTGGGCGGCTGCGCGTCCGTCACGCGCGGCACGACCGAGAATATCAGCATCTCATCGACACCTTCAGGCGTTGAAGCCGTCGTCAGCGGAATGGAGGTTCCGACCACCTGCACGACGCCATGCTCCGTGGTCGTCAAGCGCAACGCCGACATCTCCATCACCTTCCAGAAGGAAGGCTACGAGCCGCAGATCGTGCCGCTCAGCCGCGACATCCAGACCGGCGGCGCCGCCGGCTTTGCCGGTAATCTTCTGCTGGGCGGTGTCGTCGGCATGGGGGTCGATGCCGCGACGGGCGCGGCAACCGATCACAAGCCGAATCCGGTCATCGTGACGATGCAGCCGTCCGCCCCTGCCCGCGCACGGCCACCCGCGCCGAAGAAACCGCGGCCGCCTGCGGCACCTGCGCCTGACACCGGCACTTAAAACCCCGCATTGCGACACAAACAAAAAGGCCGGCTATTCAGCCGGCCTTTTCGATTTCATCACGCGCCGATCAAGCCTTGACCAGCGGCCCCTTGGAGGTCGGCCCCTTCGAACCGCCGGGGCCGCCCGGCTTGGGCTTGCCCGGCGGACGCTTGCGGGCGCCGGGCAGCTTTTCCTGCTTCGGCGTGACCGGGCCCTCGACGAACTCGAAGCCGATCTTCTCCTTGGTCTCGTCGGCCTCGTCCTTGACCAGGACGACGCGGACGTGGCCACCGCTCTTGAGCTTGCCGAACAGCACCTCGTCGGCCAGCGGCTTCTTGATGTGCTCCTGGATCACGCGGGCCATCGGCCGCGCGCCCATCTGCTCGTCATAGCCGTGCTGAACCAGCCAGGTCTTGGCGGGCTCGGACAGCTCGATGGTGACGTCGCGGTCGCCGAGCTGCGCCTCGAGCTGAAGCACGAACTTCTCGACCACCGTGCCGATCACCTCGACGCTGAGATGGCCGAACGAGACGATGGCATCGAGGCGGTTGCGGAATTCCGGCGCGAACTGCCGGTTGATCGCCTCGTGGTCGTCGCCTTCCCGCTTCGAGCGGGTGAAGCCGAACGCCTGCTTGGCCAGGTCCGAAGCACCCGCATTCGTGGTCATGATCAGGATCACGTTGCGGAAGTTGACCTGCTTGCCGTTGTGGTCGGTGAGCCGGCCGTGATCCATGATCTGGAGCAGCACGTTGTAGAGATCGGGATGCGCCTTCTCGATCTCGTCGAGCAGCACCACGCAATGCGGATGCTGGTCGACGCCGTCGGTGAGCAGGCCGCCCTGGTCGAAGCCGACATAGCCGGGAGGCGCGCCGATCAGGCGCGACACGGTGTGCCGCTCCATGTATTCGGACATGTCGAAGCGCAGCAGCTCGACGCCGAGCGACGCCGCGAGCTGCTTTGCGACCTCGGTCTTGCCGACGCCGGTCGGGCCCGAGAACAGGTAGCAGCCAATCGGCTTCTCCGGCTCGCGCAGGCCGGCACGCGCCAGCTTGATCGAAGCGGCGAGCGACTCGATCGCCTTGTCCTGGCCGAACACGGTGCGCTTCAGCGTCTGCTCGAGATGCTTGAGCACCTCGGCATCGTCCTTCGACACGCTCTTCGGCGGGATCCGCGCCATCGAGGCGATCGTGGTCTCGATCTCCTTGATGCCGATGGTCTTCTTGCGCTTGTTCTCGGCAACCAGCATCTGCGCCGCGCCGGATTCGTCGATCACGTCGATCGCCTTGTCGGGCAGCTTGCGGTCATGGATGTAGCGCGAGGAGAGCTGCACCGCAGCCTCGATCGCCTCGTTGGTGTACTTCAGCCGGTGGTAGTCCTCGAAATACGGCTTGAGGCCCTTGAGGATCGCGATAGCGTCCTCCACCGTCGGCTCGTTGATGTCGATCTTCTGGAAGCGCCGCACCAGTGCGCGGTCCTTCTCGAAGTGCTGGCGGTATTCCTTGTAGGTGGTCGAGCCCATGCAGCGGATCGTGCCCGAGGCAAGCGCCGGCTTGAGCAGGTTCGAGGCATCCATCGCCCCGCCCGACGTCGCGCCCGCACCGATCACGGTGTGGATCTCGTCGATGAACAGGATGGCGTTGGGATGCGCCTCGAGCTCCTTGAGCACCTGCTTCAGGCGCTCCTCGAAGTCGCCGCGATAGCGCGTGCCCGCGAGCAGCGTGCCCATGTCCAGCGAGAACACGGTGGCAGCCGCCAGCACCTCCGGCACCTCGCTGTCGACGATGCGCTTGGCGAGGCCCTCCGCGATCGCGGTCTTGCCGACGCCGGCTTCGCCCACGAACAGCGGGTTGTTCTTCTGCCGGCGGCACAGCACCTGGATCGCGCGATTGATCTCGGAATTGCGTCCGATCACCGGATCGATCTTGCCGTCGCGCGCCTTCTTGTTGAGGTTGACGCAATAGGTCTCGAGCGCTTCGCCCTTCTTCTTGGCGTCGTCGCTGCCCTTGGTCTCGGTCTCCTCGTCGACGCCGCGCACGGGGCGCGCCTCGGAGACGCCCGGCCGCTTGGCGATGCCGTGGCTGATGTAGTTGACGGCGTCGTAGCGCGTCATGTCCTGCTCTTGCAGGAAGTACGCGGCGTGACTCTCGCGCTCGGCGAAGATCGCGATCAGCACGTTGGCACCGGTCACCTCTTCGCGACCGGAGGATTGCACGTGGATCACCGCGCGCTGGATCACGCGCTGGAAACCGGCGGTCGGCTTGGCATCGTCGGCGCCATCCGTCACCAGGTTCTCGAATTCGGTCTCAAGATAGTTGACGAGGCTCGTACGGAGCTTGTCGAGATCGACGCTACAGGCGCGCATGACGGCGGCTGCATCGGAGTCGTCGATCAGGGAGAGCAAGAGATGCTCGAGCGTCGCGTATTGGTGATGACGCTCGTTTGCGATCGCTAGCGCACGATGCAGGGATTGTTCAAGGCTTTGGGAAAAAGTCGGCATTCGCGTCCTCTATGGCCCCCACCATCATGATCGTCCTCGCCCGGTCAGGCAACAACAACCTTTGTCACATATAGTTATACAAGACCGCGGCGAAAGACCGGTTCCGCGACTCGGCAGCTAGCCATCTGCGGTATTTTTCGATGCAAAACCCGTTCCGATTTGGGCGGGATCGGCGCCGGTTCAGAATTCCGTAGTTCTGCCAGCTGCAACGGACATCGCGCGCAGGCACCACGCGGCGGTCCCACTGCGACATACACAAGCAAGAGCCGGCTACGAACGCGCCGTGAGGTGACTTATTTCTTCTCCATCACGCATTGCAGCGGATGCTGGTGCTTGCGGGCGAAATCCATCACCTGCGTCACCTTGGTCTCGGCGATCTCGTAGGTGAACACGCCGCACTCGCCGATGCCGTGATGGTGGACGTGCAGCATGATCTTGGTCGCCGCCTCGACGTCCTTCTGGAAGAACTTCTCCAGCACGTGGACCACGAACTCCATCGGCGTGTAATCGTCGTTCAGGATCAGAACGCGATACAGGTTCGGCCGCTTGGTCTTCGGCTTGACCTTGGTGATGACAGAGGTGTTCGGCCCCGTCGGGCTGCCGGAACGGTTCTCGTCGTTGCTCATCCGGGGAGCGCGGGCGGCGGCGGCCGCAGGCAGGTCGAGGCTGGAAGTCAATTGCGGCATGGCTCAGGCGTTCAAATTCCCCACGGAGGCGGTGACGGCCCGCCGCGCGGCCCCGCCTTTCGGAGCTTCGCGCTGGCGCACCGCGTTTTGGGATCGCCGCTTCCAACCGGTCCGGTCCAAACCAGATCGATTGCGAGAATATGGGTCTGCCCCCGGCTCGCCGCAAGCGTGCAAGATCCGGCTGCCGCGGTCCCGATTCCCGATCCGGGCGATCCTGACCGAGGTTAGTCAATCCGGACCGGTTTGACAAAAATTTCCGCGGCGCCGTCTCGAACATGGTGACCAGGAACCCGGCCGTTAACGCGCCTGCGACGGTTTCGCGCGGGATCATCTCCGGTCTTCTACGGTACCTGCTGTTCAATCGCGTGACGCGAAATCGGGCAAAATCGGAGATCTCGAGGATTGCCGGCCTCGCCCGCCCTGCCCTGTGTCAGCCGCGTCGGTCGACAGCTCGCGCATCCTGCAGCCGCCGAACACAGGCCCGCTCCTCAATGCAGGCGGCGCTCGATCGTCGGGCACCATCACCACGTCGCAGATCAGCACCAAGGCGCAGGCCCATTTCAACCTGCTGTTCACCGGCACCAACTCGCTGCCGACGGACAGCGTCGCCGCCACCTGTACCGCGAGCACCAGCATTGATCCCACGAACACCACGCCGACGAGTGCGATCTCGGGCGTGCTGCCATATTGTGCGCGCAACACCGACAAATTCTACTTGGCCACGCCGGCGAGCCAGACCGCGCGCTGAAACGGATCCATCGCGACAAACGAAAAAGCCCGGCTGGTTCAGCCGGGCTTTCTTGCTTCCAGGATATCCAGGAAAGGTTAGTTGGCGGCCGGGGTGAACTTCGACACGATGGTCTCGACCGGCTTGAACGCCTGCTTGGCGAGATCGCTGTAGAGGCCGGCGATCTTCTGCGATTCCGCAACGAACGTCTCGTAGGAGGAGCGGGCGAAGTCGGTCTGCGCTTCCATCGCCTTGTCCAGCGACTTCACGCCGGAAAGCTTCTCGACGAAGGACTTGGTGTCTTCGAACGACTTCTTGGTGTAGTCGCCATAGGCGCTGGCGATCGCCTGGAGGCCGTGCTGCACCGAGGTCGCGGAGGCGACGCACTGCTCGAACTGCTCTTTCCCGTAGCTCTGAAAGTCTTCAACCTTGAACATTTCGGAATCCTTTTCCCTGGCTCGCGTCCGGAAGCCCCGGCTCCCTGACATTGCCCACAAATAGTGCAACGCACAAAAAAGTCAAGAATCTTGTGCGACGCACAAAAATTAGATTCAAACCGTGGAGATTCCCGGGGTTTCCCGCAAGGGTTCCTTAAGCTTTTGGAAACCGCGGACCCCTACTTTGATTCCCTGGACGTGTTCAGCTTCCGCAAGCGGCCAAAAGCCGTTTGAGAACATCACCTTAGCCAGAACAGCGGCTCAGGCCCAACGTCCCCCGCGGCGGACACCCGCGGAGGGGCAGCCTGGGCAGGTAATGATCCCGGGTCCAGTGGGCACAATTTCGCCTCACGGGCCGGTGATCAAGTCAGAAACGGGGACGGGGTTTCATGCTTCGTAAAAACTTGTCTTCCTCGCGCTTGGCGCGGGTCGGGGTTTTCGGGCTTCTTACGATCACCACCGCGGTCATCTTCACCACCGATGCTGCCGAGGCGCGGCGTCACCGCCGCCATTACGCGCACCATCGGGTGCAGCGCGATGTGTCCGAGAGCTCCAGCCCGAAATTCGCGTCGATCATCATCGACGGCAATTCCGGCTCCGTGCTCCAGGCAACGAGCCCCGACGGGATCCGCCATCCGGCCTCGCTGACCAAGATCATGACGCTCTATCTGCTGTTTGAGCGTCTCGAGTCCGGCAAGATGAAGCTCGACACCGAGATGCCGGTGTCGCAGCACGCCGCCGATCAGGATCCGACCAAGCTGAACCTGCGTGCCGGCCAGACCATCCGCGTCGAGGACGCGATCAAGGGTCTCGTCACCCGCTCCGCCAACGACGCCGCCGTGGTGATCGCGGAAGCGATCGCCGGCGACGAGGACGATTTCGCCCAGATGATGACGCGCAAGGCGCGTTCGCTCGGCATGTCCAAGACGGTCTACCGGAATGCCAACGGCCTTCCCAACGACGAGCAGGTCACGACCGCGCGCGATCAGGCTACGCTCGGCCGCGCCATCCAGGAGCGCTTCCCGCGCTACTACCGCTATTTCGCGACCTCGACGTTCAACTGGCGCGGCCAGTCGATCCGGAACCATAACCACCTGCTCGGCAGCGTCGAGGGCGTGGACGGCATCAAGACCGGCTACACCCGCGCTTCCGGCTTCAACCTCGTGAGCTCGATGCGCCGCGGCAACCGCCACCTGATCGGCGTGGTGCTGGGCGGCCGCAGCGGCGGTTCGCGCGACGCTATCATGCGCAACCTGCTCGCCGAGAATCTCGAGAAGGGCGCGACCACGCACACCGTCGCCGCAGTCACCGAGCGCAACGGCTCTGACGCCGCTGCCGAGGTCGCGGATGCGTCGGATACCCCGGCCCGCACCGCTCCGCAGGCCCAGGCCGCCGCCCCTGCTCCCGAAGCGGCCCCGTCGCGTCTTGCCTCGCGCCTGTCCACGCTTGCGGCCGCCACCGCCGCAATGCCGCCCGCTCAACCCAAGCCTGAAGCTCGGCCGACTGAATCCAAGATCGAGCCCGCGCCGCTCACCAATGGCGTGATCTCCAGCCAGCCGCTCTCGATCATCCCGGGCTCGTCCGAACCGATGAAGCCGGTCCGGGTCAAGACGGTGCAGGTCAAGGCCGGCGCCGTGAAGGTCGCCTCCGCCGCTCCGGCTCAGGTCGCGCCGCAGGTTACCAGCACGGTTGCGTCCCGCTCCGACGTCGCGGAAACCTCCGGCGCCGTCGTCGCCCGGGCCGATCTGATCAACAAGCCCGATTTCCAGAGCCAACCGGAAGCGCCGAAGGCGGACGTCGCCCGCACCGAGCTGCCGCGGCAGCCGGCCGGCTTCGGCACCGGCAACGGCGTCCTCGGCGTGCTGCCGGCTGCAACCGCCACCGCGCCCGCCCCGGCCGCTCCGAAACTCGCGTCCGCCGACCCGGCGCCGCAGCCGATCCAGATGAGCGCCACCACCAAGCCGGTCGTCACCCACAGCGGCTGGATCGTCCAGGTCGGCGCGCTCGAGAGCGAGAACGAAGCCCAGCAGCGCATCGACGCCGCGCGCAGCTCGGCCCGTGGCCTGCTCAGCAAGGCCGATCCGTTCACCGAGCCGGTCGTCGCCAAGGACAATCGCAAGCTCTATCGCGCCCGCTTCGCCGGGCTCGAGCGGGATCAGGCCGAAGCCGTCTGCCGCGCCCTGAAGCGCGCCGACATCTCCTGCATCACCGTCCGCAACTGATCTCCTGCACCGTTCGAAAAAAATGCCCGCGCCTTGCGCGGGCATTTTTGTTTTCGGCATGCGGCCGCCAAAGTCAGTTCCGCGACAACCTCTCGTCAACAATTTACGGTTAAATTTCTACTCAAGAGATCGACCACGCCGACAATGGCGGGCATCGGGGCGACGACAGACAGAGCAACGGAGCTCACGCGGTACGAGCGTTTGTAGCGTGGTGCCGGAGTTAGCCGTTATGCGTGCGAAGCAGAGTATCCTTGGCCTCGTTTACCCGGGCAGCGAGATACGTCGAGCCCCCCTGGTCGGGATGGAGTTTCTTCATCAAGGACTTGTGGGCCCGGCTGATGTCGTCACGCCCCGCTCCCGGCTGCAGGCCAAGGATCTGATAGGCCTCCTCCGCCGTCATTTTGCCGCTCGCCGCCGTGCGGCGCTGCCCCCCTGCCGCATCGCCCTGCGCGTTCTGACGCCAGGCGGGAAACCGGCGGTCCAGATAGCTTTCAAGTAAGGCCACGCTCTCGGCGTCGAACGCCGGGACCATCGCCAGCAGGCCGGCGAGATCGAACTCGTCGAGATCGTGCCCAGCGTGAGGCCCGGCAACGATCTGGCCACCGAGCCGGCCAGAATCGTGGTCGAGCCGCATGTCGAGGAATTGCGAGCGCACGCGCGAGGCCTGCCCGGACGCGGGCGCCGCGCCGCCACCGAACAGCCCGCCGATATTGCCGAAGCCGGCATTCGCCAACGGCGTCCAGCCGAGCAGCCCGGCGCCGAAGATCCCGAGCGGGATCGCGACTGCCAGCTCGCCCCGCAAGCCCGTGAAAGCCGCGACCGCCAGCGCCACCACGCCGCCGCCGAACTTGATGGTGCGCGCCAGCACCGCAGGATTGGCGGCGCGGAACATCTGAAGCAGCAGGTAAAGCGTGATAACGGCGACAGCGCCGGCGATCAGGGTCATGACCGGAATATAGGCGCCCTGTTGCCAAAAAGCATGGCGTCCTTTCGCCCGTCTGCATTTGGCGGATGTGACCGGCTACTTCATCTGGCCGATCAGCTGGGCCGCACCGCTCGCGCTCTTCGCCAGCTTCAACAACGCCTCGCGGCCGCCGGCGGCATAGGTCGCGGCTGCCCGCAACAGCTCGCGCAGCTGTGCCGCCGCGCCGGGATCGAAACGGCACCAGGCACCGCCGGTCAGGCGCGCGATCTCGCGAAAGGCCTGCTCGGCCACCGCGTCATGCCCTTCCTGAAACACAAATACCGGCACCTTGAGCATGCCGAGCTCGCCGGCCTTGGCGCAGAGCTCGTCAACCTGCTCCTCCATCGCGTCGCCGACGAAGACCACGGCCCTTACGCCCGATGCGACCGCCTCGCGCCGCGCCTCGCTCAGCACCTTGCCGATCTGGGTGTCGCCGCCGCGGCAATCGATCTTGCTCATCAGCGTCGCGAGCCTGGCGCTGTCGGAGATCCACCCCGTGGCACGGCACTCGTTGAAGCCGCGATAGTAGACCAGCCGGATGTCGAGACTGCCGAGCGCCGCGGTCTCACGAAACATGTCGGCCTGGAGCGCGCAGGCCATGTCCCAGGTCGGCTGCCGGCTCATCGTCGCATCCAGCGCGAAGATCAGCCGCCCTTTCGCGCCAGGAGCATGCGGTGACAGCGCACGCGCCTTGGCGACGAAGGCGGCGATATCGTCCGAGGTCGACGTCCCGGCCTGCGGCACCGCGCCACCTGCTTGCGGCGAGACGGCACCGCGGCCGCGCGGTTTGATAGGTTCGCCCGACATCCCTTGGCCCTGTGTGAACGCTTAATGTGGTTAGCGCGTGCAGCCCGGTCAATGTGCAAAGCCTCCGCGGGCGAGCGCCGGCGGAGGCTTTGAAAGTCGTTTCTGACTATGATTGATACGTCAGCTCTTGGCAGGCGCCATCAGGGCGACCGGACCGGGCTCGAGAATATTGGGCGGGGACGATTGCGTATCGACCGGCGCCACCTCGCTGTCAGTCGCGCTCAGGAACTTGTCGAGCATGCTCTGGATCGAGTTCTTGGCCACATCCGGACCGGTGTCGCGCATGTCGTTGTGCTGGAATTCGGTCTTCACGACCTGGATGCCGGCCTTCTCGCATTCCTCGTCGCTCGGGATCACGCCCGCATCGGCCTTGAACTGAGGATCGGTGGAGCGGAACGACAGGATCTTGAACTTGCCGGCGGTGACGAACGGCACGCGCAGATTGTCGAGCGTGACGACCTTCTTGACCTCATCCGGATACTGCTTGGCGAAGTACATTGTGATGTCGCCGCCCATGGAGTGGCCGACCATCGTCACCTTCTCGTAATCGGCGTTGGGCTGAACCTTCTTCATTTCCTGCATCGCCAGATGGATGTTGGCCACGCCGCGCAGGATCTGCGGCAACCGGCCGACATAGAGCTCGCCGGGCTTGGTCACCATCGGAGGATCGGTCGGCAAATCGTGCTGCGGGCTCACGACGAGGTAGCCGCGCGCAGCGAAAATGTTGGCGAGGAAGCCGTACTCGGTGTTCTTGACGGTGTTGCCGTGGTTGATCACGGCCACAGGCATCGTGATCATGCCGGCATCGGCCTGCATTTCCTTGTCGCGACGGATCGCGATATCGACAGGCACCGGACGGTTGTCGCGCGAAGCGTCGTAGAAGGTGATGGTCTCATGCCTGATCGCCCACTTGCTCGCCGTGAAATAGGCGACGCCGCAGAGGGCACTGACCGAAACCAGAACGGCAATTCCACGCTTCATTTTCGTCCTCAGCCTCAGGCTCTTGCGGCCTGAATCCCTGTTGAAAATCGTGTTGTTCCGGAGCTCTTCGGCCCCTGGTCGCCTATTCGCTAATATATGTCACAGGCCCGTGACAGGAAGGCCAAATATTGTGAACTGGCAGCCCTTTCATTGTGCGCCGCACACGTTTCTTGGGCACCCCCTCTCTCGTACGACTACGTCAGGCTGTAGGTCACCATAGGACGCAACCGGACTCGATTGGGTTCAATTTCGCAGTAAACGTAGAATGAAAACGGCCGAAGGCGCGCTCAGTTCCCGCGGGGACCAGCCCTATGAGGTTGCCCGGAAGTAGCCATATACCGCTAACTTAGGCGCCGAGGATGTCGTGGACCTCGAGCGGCTTGTCGACCTGGCTGAACCACTCGGCCCGGTTGGCCGCGCGGCGGCGGCCGCGCTCGTCGAGCGGCAGCTTGAGCTGGCGGAGCAGGCTCGTCACCTCCTCCCGCGCAGTGAGATGGCCGAGATTGGGCCGCATGCCGAGCGTCGCCTCGTCGATCTCGTCGAGGGCGGTGAGGCCACGCGGGAAGAATTCGCGGTAGACGACTCGTTCGGCGAAGCCGTCGACATAGCGGAAGCCGAGCCGCAGCGACAAATCCTTCAACCCCTCGGCGACGAGCTGCTTGTTGCGCGAGCCGAGCATGGACAGGCGGTTGCGCACCACGATCCAGTCGGTGCTCGAGCCGTCGAGCTGACGACGCTTGCGCCTGACATCCCGCACCATCTCGGCATAGTGGCTCTCGCCGGTGACCGCATAGTTGGCGGGGTCGACGGTGCCGAGCACGTCGAAATCGAGGAAGCTGTCGTTGATCGGCGTGACCAGCGTGTCGGCCATCGAGTGGGCGAGTCGCATCAGGTAGCTGTCGGTGCCGGGCGTATCGATGACGATGAAATCGAAACTGCTCTCGACCGCCGAGACCGCTTCCATGAACTGCTGGAACTCGGAGTTCTCGTTCTCGGCAATCTGCATGGTCTCGCCGAGCTTGATGCAGCGATGCACCGGCAGATCGAGGTCGAGCTTGGTGCGACGAGCCCAGGCGGCGCGGTTGTCGATGTAGTGCGTAAAGCTTTGCTGGCGGCAGTCGAGGTCGATGGTGGCGACGCGCTGACCGGCCTTCAGGAGCGCAACCGCGATATGCAAGGCCGTGGTCGATTTGCCGGAGCCGCCCTTCTCGTTACCCAGCACAACGACGTGCGCCGAGCCGGATTGGCCTTGGCTAGCCTGCACAAGCATGGTGATCCTCAACGCCCCTAAGCAATATCTTCGAGTTGACCGCGTCTGCGGTCAAGTGAAATGCGTGACAGGATAACGAAATCACAGCGCGTTAGTCGTCATCATGAATCGCGTCGCCGCATCACGTCTGTGATTCAGCCCACAATGTCGCGACAGCCTCCGCAGCTTTGCGCGGGATGCTGTGCCGCATCCGGATGCATGGCGTCCACGATCGCTGCTTGTTAAGGTTAGCCGGCTGCGCGGCAGGCCGCGCCCAACCCATCCGCAAGCCCCCCGAGTCCCGATGCAACGAAGCCCCCTGATCGTCCGTACGGTCCCTGCGCTCCGACGCGCCGTCGATAATCTACGCAAGCGAAAGGCCACGATCGCGCTGGTCCCGACCATGGGGGCGCTCCATGACGGGCATGTGTCGCTGGTGCGCCT
The DNA here is from genome assembly GCF_028128935.1 of Bradyrhizobium sp. CCBAU 11361. Lineage (NCBI taxonomy): Bacteria > Pseudomonadati > Pseudomonadota > Alphaproteobacteria > Hyphomicrobiales > Nitrobacteraceae > Bradyrhizobium > Bradyrhizobium sp. CCBAU 11361. Next base: position 1,395 of record NZ_LBJZ01000180.1, on the reverse strand, counting down.
CGCCAGGCGGCGCGCCAGCCGCGTCGTGGTCTCGATCTTCGTCAACCCGACTCAATTCGCCCCGACCGAGGATTTCGGCGCCTATCCGCGGACCTGGAAAACCGACATCGCCAAGCTCGCGGCCGAGGACGTCGACATCGTCTGGCACCCCGGCGTCGAGGCCATGTATCCGCAGGGCTTTGCAACCCGAATCGTGCCGGAGGGGCCGGCGCTGGCCGGCCTCGAGGACCGTTTCCGGCCCCACTTTTTCGGTGGCGTCGCCACCGTCGTCGGCAAGCTGTTCACGCAATGCGGTCCGGACCTCGCGATCTTCGGCGAGAAGGACTTTCAGCAATTGCGGGTGGTGACGCAGATGGCGCGGGATCTCGATCTCGGCGTCAAGGTGATCGGCTCCCGCACCGTGCGCGAGCGCGACGGGCTCGCGATGTCATCGCGCAACGTCTATCTCTCCCCGCAGGAGCGGCAGACCGCGACCACGCTCTACCGCGCCATGAAGGACAGCGCCGGGCGCATCCGCGCCGGCGAGGCCATCGCGCCGGCGATGGCGCGCGGCGCCGCGACAATCAAGGCGGCTGGCTTCGTGCTCGACTATTTCGAGGCCCGTCACGCCGAGACGCTGGCACAGGTCACCTCGCGCAAGGACGGCCCCTTGCGGATCCTGGTCGCAGCCAAGCTCGGCACGACCCGGCTGATCGACAATATCGCGGTCTGAAGCGCGATGACGACATCGCGCTTCAGGTTATTGTTTGAGCATGATCTTTCCGGAAAACCGCTACGCACTTTTCCGGATCATGCTCAGAGCAGCCCGAGATCGCGCAGCTCGCGCCGCATCGGCTCCGGCATTGCCGCGATGGTGCCCGCGGCGGACTTGCCGAGATCCGGCGGCACGGAATCATCGGCGAGATAGCGCCAGCCCTGGAACGGGCGCATCGGCCGCGGCGAGACCGGGATCACCTTCGGCTGCATCACGATCCGGCAGCGCCCGATGCCGTCCTTGTCGCGGAACGGCTCGATGCCGATGATCTTTTCGCGCGCGGCGACCTCGCCCTTGATCACCCAATAGAGCGACCCGCCCGAGAGGATCTCGGCGTCGCGCTTGGGCACCATGCGGGTGATGTGGATGTGATGTTGCGGCAGACCCTTCTTCTTGGCGGTCTGCATCCGTTCGGCCACCCACTCCTTCAATTCCTTGACGGAGTCGCAGCCGACGGCGAGCTTGATCAGATGGAGTGGCATGCCCCAGCATTAGCGGGCCGGCCGCAGGTTTTCAAAGCCGAACTATTCGTTATCCGCAGCCGCGGGAGCCGAAGCCGCGGGAGCCGAACCCGGCGGCGGCGCCAGCGGAACCGGTGCGGCTGCCGGCGCGCGCGCAGCCTTCGGCGCCGGCGGCCTCTT